>CAMBEY010000078.1 GCA_945865705.1 Candidatus Sulfopaludibacter sp. SbA3 | reverse complement strand
AGGCGTTGGTTTCCGCATGAACGTCGATCAACTGGCGGAGACAGGGAGTGGGCGCGTCGATGACATCGTCGCCCAGCAGGACCGCGAAAGGTTCGTCACCGACCAGGTCGCGTGCCATCAGAATCGCGTGCCCCAAGCCGAGGGCTTCCTTTTGGCGGACGTAGCAGATTTGTATGAGCTCGGAGATGCTGCGGACCTGCTTGAGCAGGTCATGCTTGCCTCTGGCTTCCAGGTTTTTCTCAAGCTCGAAGGAAACGTCGAAGTGATCCTCAATGGCATTCTTGCCGCGCCCAGTTACAATAATGATCGTTTCAATCCCCGACTCGAGCGCCTCCTCCACCGCATACTGAATGATCGGCTTGTCTACTAGCGGCAGCATCTCTTTCGGCTGCGCTTTGGTGGCGGGCAGAAAACGCGTCCCAAGACCCGCTGCTGGAAATACCGCCTTACGTACGCGTTTGGGCATCAAACTTTCTCCAGACTATTCTTCGTCCACGCAGTATATTCCCGCGGCCTAATAGTCATTAACTTTTCGGAATGCGAACCGATTGGCAAACGCACTCGCAGAAACTTCGGATACTGCCTGAATTTGACACTGAGTCTGACAAGGAAGTCTTGGTGGAAAGCGCCCGCAACCAAAAATAGAAAAAACACGATAGCCTATCGCGCGGAAGGAATATAGACAGGGTCCCCAATCCGGAGACTTTTCTTCAGGTGCCTGTTATTTTTTCTCAGGACTTCAACCGTGGTGTTGTAGCTGCTGGCGATCTGCCAAAGGGATTCACCCTTTTGCACCCGATGAACCAATCGGCCGGTGGTTTCAACGCTCGCATTCGAGGCGGTCGAAGCAATCCGGCGCGTGGATTCTGCTGGAGAGTCGGGAACTTCCGCAGTTGAATTCGTGGAAGCTGCTAGTGTTCCACTCGCCTCTCTCTCGACTCCCGCATCCACTTCGCGCACAACCAATCTCTGCCCGACGCGGATAACAGTATCCGCCATGTTGTTCAGATCCTTCAGTTGTTGGGTGGAGATACCGTACCGGCGCGCAATCAGCGATAAGGACTCATTCCGACGGACCACATGGATCCCGTTGTTTCCCTTGTTGGCTCCGCTCCGTGCGACGACAGGTTCCTGCTCTGGGCGAGTATTGCCAACGGGAATCACCAGATCGTCGGCTTCCCGCAGCGGGACGTCCGCATCAATGCTGTTCATTTGCGCGATAGATTGCACGGAAGTCTTATACTTCTTGGCGATGCCCGAAAGCGTTTCGCCGTGACGAACCGTGTGCCATCTCCAGAAAACACGCTTCTCTGGGGGGATCATGGCGACTCGCTTCAGGAAGATATCGCGGGTGGCCAGGGGCAGGCGCAGGCGGAACTCGGGAACTTTTGGCGTCGTATTTCTAAGCAAGCTGGGATTCAACTCTCGAATCTCTTCCACGTTGGAGCCCACGATTTCGGCCACCAGCCGCAAATCAACCGGCTCATTAATCGTCACGACATCAAATGCCCAAGTAGGCTCGAAGGTGATGTCGTTCACACCATACTTTTCCGGGTTGCTGCCAACAATCGTCAAGGCGATGATCAGCGGCACATAATTGCGCGTTTCCTTGGGCAGCGCATTGCGCCGGGACAGTTCCCAGAAGTCGGCATAGCCGGTGCGCTCGACTGCGCGGGAGACGCAGAATTCGCCGCAATTGTACGCGGCCATCGCGAGATACCAGTCACCGAGCGAATCATACAGATCGCCGAGATGGCGGGCGGCGGCGCGCGTGGCCTCCTCGGGATTCAGCCGTTCATCCTCCCACCAGGTCCGCTCCAGCCCATAGAGCTTGCCCGTCCCGGCGATAAACTGCCACATGCCCATCGCGGCCTTGATCGATCGCGCGCGGGGCTGAAAGCCAGACTCAGCTTGGGCCAGGAAGATCAACTCGCGAGGTACCTTCTCTTCGTCAAAGACACGGAAGATCATGTCCCGAAAACGGCCTGAGCGCTGCATGGCCGCCTGAAGGGTGTACCGACCCTTGCCGTTGGTGAAATAGTTGATGTACCCAGAAACTTGACTGTTGATGACCAGCGGCATAGTCGAACGCAACGGAGTCTTTGGGTTACCGTTAAGCACCTGTGATCCCTGATCGTCATCCTGAAACGTCAGGCTTTGGAGCTCATCAATGGGAGCAGGCATAAATCCCGGCTCCGCAAATCCGTCGCCTGCGCGCAGGGCATCCATTTCATAGTTATGGATGCGATCCACCAGAGAATCAAAAGCAGTCTGAATCCTACGGTCTTCTCGCGCCGAAACCGGCGATTGAAGAATAGTGTTGATGGCGATATTAAATTCCGACTTGGCGGTCTCCAAATGTCCGGCCGCATAGCTCTTACGGCCCCGCTCAAAGGCCGATTCCGCCTTTTCGATCACGTCCTGGATGGGATCAAACCTAGGCTGCTCCGGAATTCCAGAAAAATCCGGGGTGATCGGCAGCCTGGAAGCAGGCAGGGTAGCGGCAACAATTGGCGCAGGTTTGGGCGGCGGAGCTGCCGGTGGGACGTAGGCGCGCTTCGGAGCTGAACTACAACCGAAGGCAACCCCCAAAGCAAGCATGGGCGCTAGTTTCAACAAAGCAAAATGTGATTTAGCTCTCATTCAATCACTCAAACCTGGAATGTGGCACGATGCCTTCATTATCGTCGATCTCGCGCTCAATGCGACCCCGTCAATATCAAAAAGCCGGGCACTTCGGGAGGCACTGTGTAAAACTCGGCGAACTCGCTCGCTGCTGCCTATTAATTAGAACTACGGAAGGTTAACCTAGGCTGCAAAGGTGGGTCAACTCTTTATTTCGAATTCCAAATACCGGAGTTATAACATCTTTTATTATCAATTGGATACAGGCTATCCGTAAACGACATCCAGCAACGCTTTGAGGGTAAGTGAATGCCCCCGCGCATTCCGATTCCATCGGCACGCAGCACTGTCACGGAATTCTTCCAGCTAGCCAGTCATAAACTTGAAAGGTCCCGTTGAGGTAACGCGGGGACGGGAATACCAAAAACGGAATCCCATTTTATGCAGGATATTCATGCAGTATCCTGGACGGAAGTAGTTGAAGCAATCCCAGATTGAACTCGGGGGCCAATCCACCGGCGGAAAGACTCCCAGAGAATGATCGCCACGCAGATCATCATGCCAACGATCAAAAAGGTATTCAGATACCCCTTAAACGGCTCCCCGGGGACGCTGGAGCTGGTGAGCGCCCAGAACCTCTGGATGAGTTGGACGCCTGCGGTCATGGTGGTGGTGGTTACGAAAAGCATCGGCGCGACGACCACCCAGAGGTAGCGGGCGCGTCCGGCATTGACCATCACCGTCCCGGCAACTGACAGAGCCACCACCGCGAGCAACTGGTTGGCAATTCCGAACATAGGCCAAATGGTATCTACGTTCCCCGTCCAGATGAGATACCCCCAGCCCATCACCGTTAGCCCAGACGAAATGATGGTTCCGGGAACCCAGTCCTGCTTGCCAAACTGCGGCCAGACCTTGCCGCCCATCTCCTGAATGAGGAATCTGGCTATTCGCGTGCCCGTATCGATGGTGGTAAGAATGAACAACGCCTCGAACATGATGGCGAAGTGGAACCAGAAGCTGACCAGCGCTTCAAAAATCGGCATGCTGGAAAATATCTGGGAAATGCCCACGGCCAGCGAAACGGCTCCGCCGGACCTGCCTTGAAGCTGCTCTCCGGTCTGCTCCTCATAGTGTTGCAGTTGAGAAGGCTGGTAGCCAAGTTCCGCAAACTTTTGTTCGAAGCGTGGGGCGGCGCGAAGGTCCGTGTTGATGGCGAAATAATCGCCCGGCGCAAGACTGCACGCGGCAATCAGTGAAACGATGCCCACCAAACCCTCGATTAGCATCGCCCCGTAACCAATCACGCGGGCATCTGACTCCTTGCTGATCATCTTGGGCGTCGTCCCGCTTGAGACCAGCGCGTGAAAGCCGCTGATCGCCCCGCACATGATGGTGATGAACACAAACGGGAACACCTTGCCGGGAAGCACCGGCCCTCCACCTTGGGCAAACTCGGTAATGGCCGGCATCTTCAAGGTTGGGTTTACGACCACGACGCCAATCACCAGCAGCGCAATTGTCCCGATTTTAAGGAAGCTGGATAGATAGTCGCGAGGGCAAAGCAGAACCCACACCGGCAGGACGGACGCCAGAAAACCGTAAGCCATGATGGCCAGAATCACTTCCTTCTGGGTCATGTCGAAGTAGGGTGCCAGCGCCGAACCGGGGATATAGCTGCCCGCCCAAGTCGCAATCAAAACCAGAACCGCGCCGATGGCCGAGGCTTCCGCCACACGCCCCTTGCGCAGCCGGTACATGTAGAGGCCCACGAAGAGCGCGATGGGTATGGTGCAAAAAATGGTGAATGTGCCCCAGGAGCTTCCTGCAATCTGAAGAACCGAGCCGTCAGGCTTCACGAACGTTTCGCCACCCAGAGCCTTCACCACCACTAAGCCCAGCCCCGCCAGCGCGCAGAAGATGATAAAGAGAATAGCGACCGCCGCCGTCCCGCCAGCCAGCGGCCCAATCTCCTCGCGGGCAATCTCCGCCAGCGACCGCCCGTTGCGCCGCGTGGAGGCCGCCAGCACCAGAAAATCCTGCACCGCCCCGGCCAGCACCACACCCACCACCAGCCAGATCAATCCAGGCAGATAGCCAAACTGCGCCGCCAGCACCGGCCCCACCAGCGGACCCGCTCCAGAGATCGCCGCGAAGTGATGTCCAAACAAAACCCACTTATGAGTTGGATGATAGTTGTGCCCGTCGTTCAGCCGATGCGCGGGAGTAATGCGCGAGTCATCCAGCACGGCGACCTTCGCCGCCAGAAACGCGCTGTAATAGCGGTAGCCAATGGCCAGCACGCACAAAGCAACTATCAGGATTGGAGCTGCAGACATAGTTCCCTACTTTACCTCAGCTTGACCGATGCTGGAAATGGCCTCGGCGTGGTCGAGAAGTTCACTGGGAGATTCGACGGTCACAACTTCACGCTGCAGTCCATCAATGAAAGCTATAGCCGGGGCAAGATTGTCTGCATCGTAGCGATGGTTCCATGAAAGTAGCCGCAAGAGGTCGGGAACCCCTTCACGCTTGGTGGATACCATCCACAGTTTTCTGCCGACAAACCGTTTCAGGATGCGATAATCGCGCAATAATACGTTAGGGCGCAACGCGAAAATAACGTGCGCCTTTTCAAAACTAGGGCGAAGCCAACTGTAATAGACGCCTTCAACAATCCAATCCGGCTGCTGAAGGATGGCCATGAGTTTAGCCTCCCGGTCAGTCTCGGAAGCCCGCAATCCATAGGATTGCACCGAGGAATTCCAAAACAGGTCATCCAGATCGTATGCTGGCACACCGAGGCGACGCGAGAGTTGTCGTGCCGCGAATGTCTTTCCGCTTCCTGGCCCGCCAATGATGTGGATGCGCACGGCCATGCTTTCCCCAAGCTTATTTTTGCGGGTAGGTTGGTTCAGCGGCGGGCAGGACGGTCCATAGCTTGGCGCAGCAGGCTGTTGATGCGGGTCTGGTAGCCCGTGCCCTGCAATTTCAGCCAGGCCAGCACGTCGGCATCCACGCGAATAGTAACGGATTTTTTCAGCGGCCGGTAGAACTTTCCCACTACCGCCTTGCTCCAGTCCTTTATCCGGGGGATATCGCTGTAATCGATGTCCTTATCCTTCATGCGCATCAACGCCGTAAGTTCACGGTCATGGTCCTTCACTGTCCTATTTCGTCTGCGCTGCTTCATAAGTCTTCCTTTCGTAGGCATCGGCCTTGCGCGCAGAAACGAGCCGGACCACCTCGTTGTCTTCCTCATCCTCTGCGGTGTGCGCAACCAGCAGCATCATGGCCCCACCCGTCGAGATGGGAACCACTCCGATGGTCTGCCGGCGCACCTCTCCATCCACAACCCGGTCGTGTGCGGTTACCGCGTGATGATCGTCGAAGACGCGCGCAGCCACATCGAAGTGAACCCGGTGCTTCCGCCAGTTATTGCGCTCCTTTTGCTCATCCCACTCTATGCGCATTCCGCGATCGTCCAGGTTGTACATACATTATCGTACATCTATTCTTGTAATGCAACTGAGGGCGTTTATTTCCCCTGATACTTCATGTTTCGCGGGTCGTCGGCTGGGTTGACGTAGTTCACTACCCAGGGGCCCAGGCCGTGCAGTTGCAGGACGGTTTCTTCGCGGAAGTGGGCGAAGTGGCGGTGCGTGGCAGGCATCACCATCAGCGTGCCGGGCCGGATGGCTTCCACTTCACGGGCGCTATACTTTTCTCCCGCGCCTATGTAGAGCGTGCCGGAAATTACCGTAACGTGTTCGTCGGCGGTATGCCAATGAGGCGAGACGATATACCCGGCGGGAAACTTCAAGCGCATGGTGAACAACCCCGGCTGCGCTGGATCACCGCGCAGCACAGCCACCTGCGCACCCTTGGGCAGCGAGACGGGCGCGTCTTTCCAAGCGAGTTTCTCCGGGACGTGGACGAAATGGTGCGGCGTGGCCTGCTGGGCTTCCTGGGCGAGCGACGCTTCCGCCGCCAGCAATGGAAGCATCAGAAACAGCGCAGTCGTATGTCGTTTCATGGCCCTTAATTTACCTCACTTGCTCCCAATCGAAAAGGACGATTCCGAATTGCGGATTAAATCGGCAAGCCGCTCTCATTTCTCGCCGAGGTAGGCTTCTCTTACGCGCGGATCGTTCGCTAGTTGTTGCGAGGGGCCTTCCATGACGATGCTGCCGGTCTCCAGCACGTAGGCGCGATGCGAATGCTTCAGCGCGGCGTTGGCATTCTGCTCGACCAGCAGAATGGTGGTGCCTTCTTTATTGATCGCGTCGATGGCTGCAAAAATTGTGTGCACCAGCAGCGGCGCCAGTCCCAGCGACGGCTCGTCAAGCAGCAGCAGGCGCGGGCGCGACATCAGCGCGCGACCGATGGCGAGCATCTGCTGCTCGCCTCCGCTTAACGTTCCCCCTTGTTGCCTCCACCGCTCCGCCAGGCGAGGGAACAGAGTGATGACTCGGTCCATTTGCCTTTCGTTCTGGGCTGCGTCGGGTTGTAGGTAAGCACCCAACTCCAAGTTTTCCGCGACGGTGAGATTGGCGAAGATCGCGCGGCCCTCCGGGGCCATCGAGATACCTAGAGCGACAATCTTGTGAGTGGGCAATGCATTCAGCCGCTGGCCTTCAAATAGGATATCGCCGGAAACGGGCGGGACAAGCCCGGTGATACTACGCAGCGTGGTGGACTTGCCTGCGCCGTTGGCCCCGATCAGCGTTACGATCTCCCCCTGCTCGATACGCAGGCTTACGCCTTTCAGCGCCTCGATCGCACCATATGAGCTGGAAACAATTTTCAGTTCCAACATGGTCTTCGGCATCAGGCGCCTCCAAGGTAGGCTTCGATTACCTTCGGATCGCCCTGAATTTCCCGGGGGCTGCCGAGCGCGATGGTTTCGCCGTAATCGACCACCTGGATTTTTTCACACACGCCCATTACCACCTGCATGTTGTGCTCCACCAGCAGGATCGTAATCTGAAACTGGTCGCGGCTCCACTGGATCAGCCGCATCAGCTCGCGTGCTTCCTGCGGATTCATGCCCGCCGCCGGCTCATCGAGCAGCAACACCTTGGGCTTGGTCGCCAGAGCACGCGTAATTTCCAGACGCCGCTGCGAACCGTAGGGAAGATTGGACGCCAGCTCATGCGCCCGCGTGTCCAGATTGAATATTTTCAGCAGCTCATAGGCATCGTGCTCGACTTCTTTTTCCTCCTCTTTCAATTTTTCCGTGCGCACGATGGCATCAAACAATCCTTGTTTCTTTCGCATGTGCCGGGCGAGCTTCACATTTTCGAGAACGGTCATGCTCTGAAACAGGCGGATGTTCTGGAATGTCCGCGACATCCCGAGTCGCGCGATGGCCGCGGGCTTCCACCGATGGATCGCCGTCCCATCCAGCTCGATGGAGCCCTCATCGGGGGCGTAGACGCCAGTGATTAAATTGAAGATGGTGGTCTTGCCCGCGCCATTCGGCCCAATCAGGCCATAGAGGTCGCCCGGCTGCAGGGCCATGTTCAGGTCCTTGACGGCAACCAATCCGCCAAACCTTTTGGTGCAGGCTTTGATGTCAAGAATGCCCATAGTCTAATTCGCCGGAGCTGCGCGGTCCCTCTTTTTGAATAATGTCCAAGTGCCCAGCAGCCCTTGCGGCCGGTACAGCATAATCAGGACCAGCAGGATTGAAAAGTTGACTAGGCGCATCGCGCCGAACTCGCGGAATACTTCCAGGATGATGGTGATGAGAATCGCGCCCAGCACCGCCCCTTCGATGCTGCCCAGTCCGCCGATCACAATCATGATGATGATGTTGAACGACGTGGTGAACAGAAACGAGTTGGGATGCAGGTACATGGTGTAATGGCCGAACAGGCTTCCCGCGATGCCCGCGAACATGGAACTGATGACAAACGACATCACCTTGATGCGCGTGGTATCAACGCCCATGGCCTCAGCGGCGATCTCATCGTCACGAACCGAAACGAAGGCGCGACCGTAACTGGAATGCACCAGATTGTGTATGGAGATGATGGTAATCAGAACGGCAAGGTATACCCAGAAGAAATTGCTGAGCTGCGGGATTCCCGAAAATCCGCGCGAGCCACCGATGACATCGAGGTTCAGGATGAGCACGCGGATGATCTCGCCAAATCCCAAAGTGACGATGGCAAGGTAGTCTCCGCGCAAGCGCAGGGAGGGAATGCCCACAGCCAGGCCCGCCAGTCCAGCGGTTATAGCTGCAGCGAAAGACCCCATCAACAACAGCACGCCATCCTGCGCCATCGCCGGCAGAAAGGCGACCGCCGCGCGAATGGAAGGACCGCCATAAAAGACCACCGAGGCCGATGCATAGGCACCGACGGCGTAAAATCCGGCGTGGCCAATGGAGAACTGGCCGGTTACGCCGTTAATCAAATTCAGGCTGACGGCGAGAATGATGTTGATGCCGACGAGGATGACGATCTGATAGTTGTAGGCCCCAATCAGGCCTTTTAAGCTGGCTTGCAAGCCCGCCAGGGCGGCGATGGCGACCAACCAGTAGATCCACTTCCTCATACCTTTTCCACCACACCCTTACCCATAATTCCGGCGGGCTTCAGCAGCAATATCAAGATGAGAATGATGAAGGCAATGGCGTCGCGGTAGGTGGATTGTCCGTAGCCCACGGCCATAACCTCGGCCATGCCCACGATCAATCCGCCCAGCATGGCGCCGGTGATGTTGCCGATTCCTCCCAGCACCGCCGCGACAAAAGCCTTGAGGCCGGGCATGATGCCCATCAATGGATCGATTTTCGGATACAACAGCGAGACAAGAATGCCTCCGGCGGCGGCCAGTGCCGAGCCGATCGCAAAGGTCAGCGCAATGATGCGATCCGTGTTGATGCCCATCAGCCGGGCGGCATCCAAATTGAAAGACACGGCACGCATGGCCTTGCCCGTCCGGGTGTACTTCACAAACAGGTTTAGCAGGAGCATCAAAAGAATTGAGACAGCCAGCACGATCACTTTTTGGCTATCGATGGTCAGCTCTCCCACATGCCAGAGCGTGGTGGAAATGATCTGAGGGAAAAATTTGGGGTCGACTCCGAATACCTGCTGGCCGCCATTTTCCAGCACCAGCGAAACACCAATGGCGATGATCAGCAACGAGAGACGCGAGTTTTGTCTTACTGGTCGCAAACCGGTTTGTTCTAAAATCACACCCACCAAAATGCCGCCGAGCGCTCCGATGGCAAGCGAAATGAGGCTGGGGTGGACGAGATGACCGATCCCGGCACCGACGATTCCGAGCCAAAACGCCAGCGTGAAGCGCGCGCCGCTCCGCCCGGGGCGATATGCGAACCGCTCGATGACTATACCCAATCCCGCCGAAAGCGCCATCGCGCCCACCATCACCACGACAGCACCGGCCGTTGAGGTTCCAACGTTCGACTGAATCCACTTATTATTGGCCAGATAAAAACCCATATAGGCGCCGAACATGTAGACGTCGCCATGGGCGAAATTGATGAGCCGAAGCACGCCGTAGACCATCGTGTAGCCGAGTGCAATCAACGCATAGGCGCTGCCCTGCGAGATGCCATTGATCAACTGCTGCAGAAAAGTGGCCATGCTGTTCAGCTTAACTTGCCCGCCCCGTTCGGGGGAAACAATCCATCGGCTATGGTAACTAATTTGGAAGGCAGGAGGAAGCCGCGGTACCCACGGCGGAGGTTACGCAGGCACAGGTAAGCTCCAAGGGAGCGTCGGCGCCTTTACCCGCCGTCATAATACGGAGGCTTATGGGGTAACTCTCTCAACGAAATCCAGCTTCCCGTTGTTGACGCGAAGGATGACCGCCGGTTTCACCGCGTTGCGGTTGGCATCAATGGTGATGGGGCCGGCAATTCCGGGAAAGTCTTTCGTCTGGGCCAGAGCGTCGCGCAGCTTGGCGGGCTCGGTGGTGCCGGCGCGGCGAATGGCGTCGACCAGGATGCGAGCGGAATCGTAGGCGTTCGCTCCCAGCGAATCAGGCAATTCATTAAAACGCGCTTTGTAATCAGCAACAAACTTCTGAATAACCGGATTAGGATCGTCCATGGAAGTATGGTTGGAATAATAGGAACCGTTGAGTGCTTCGCCACCGATCTCCCACAACTTCGGCGAATCCCATCCGTCTCCGCCGAGCATGGGAATGGTTATACCCAGCTTCTGTGCTTGCCGGGCGATCAATCCGACTTCAGTGTAATATCCAGGGATGAAGATGGCCTCTGGTTTTTTAGCCTTCATCGCGGTGAGCTGCGCGCCGAAATCCGTGTCTCCTTCGCTGTAGCTTAAATCGGAGACGATCATGCCCCCCATCTTGGTGAAGTTCTCAACAAACACATCAGCAAGCCCGA
>CAMBEY010000077.1 GCA_945865705.1 Candidatus Sulfopaludibacter sp. SbA3 | reverse complement strand
GCCTGAAGTTGCTCTTTTAGACCTATTGCAATGTGTAGCTCGTTTTTATGGAGGAGCTATATCTTCGTGCTCACGAAACAGCATTATATGCAGGGGCATCGCTTCGCCCACTGGAATCTATATGCTACGGGAGAATTCATGATTCATTTTCGCAGATGGATGATCGTTGTACTGTTTTTCGTTGTTCCATCGGGCAGGGCGGAAACCATCAAGCCCGCGGATTTGACCGTCTATCCCGAGTATATTCTGTACAACGGCAAAGTCGTCACGGTAGACAACTCGGATTTCACGACGAATCTGGGAACCATCGCGCAGGCCATCGCCGTGCGTGGCGGCAGGATACTCTCCGTGGGCCCAAACAGCGACATGCGCGCGCTGGCAGGACCCAGCACCAAGAGCATTGATCTGAAAGGCCGCACCATTCTGCCGGGTCTGATTGCTTCGCATGAGCACCCCGCCGATTGGGCCATGATCAGCCCCGTCGCCTACGGCACGGTGGTAACGGATGACATGATTGTCAGCCGTTATCTGACGGGCACGCCGCGCGAGCAGGCCGCGCTGTTGCGGCAGACGGTGCAAGAGGCGGTCTCCAAGGCCAGGCCCGGCCAATGGGTGCGCATTTACGGATCGCGCGGTTACTTCAAGCAATACGCCGACGAATTGGGGCGCGAGTTTCCCAAGGTTATTTCCAAATCCTTCCTGGACCAGGTGGCCCCCAACAATCCCGTGATCGTGCGCGCGGGCACCGGAGCGATTGTCAACTCCAAGGCGTTGCAAGCCGTGCTGCCGAAGCTCGATTATTTGCTGCCGGAAGATCGCGCGCCCATCGCCGAGCGCGGCATGGGCGGCACCGATCTGCAACGCTACGTGGACGCCGACAGCCTGATGGAAGGCAACGTACCACTGCTGGCAAGCATTTACAAAGCGGAACTGGAGTACTGGGCCAGTATTGGAATGACCGCGTTTGGCTCAGGCGCCTACTCGCCGGCGGCGCTGCGCGCGTTTCGCTACTTGGATGAGCGTGGAGAGTTTCCGATCCGCACTGGCTGGGCGTATCTGGGTCCGGACTATCCAATGCCGGTCTTAGAAACGCTGGCGGCAATGCAGGGAACAGGCACGGATCATATGTGGCTGGTGGGAGCCTGGCCCGTGGAAAACGGCGGCTCCTGCACCACCATCAGTGCCAAGCCGGAGGTGAAGCGCAGAGAGTCCTGCAACTTTGCTCCACCACAGTCGAAGGACTACAAGCAGACCGGATACAAGCTGATGTATGACATCATCCGCTCCGGGTTGCGCGTGGCCACCATGCACACCTGGGGCGACAAAGATATTGACCAGTACATGGACATCATCGAAGCTGCCAGCAAGGACGCCGGCTTTACGGAGGAGCAAATTCGCTCTAAGCGCCACGCCTTTGACCACATGGCGTTGGCGCCACGTCCGGCGCAATATGAGCGCATCAAGCGGCTGGGCCTGCTCACCAGCGGGTCTTCGACGTTCCACTATCAGCACTCAGCCGAGGTTGCCGAAGAGTACGGCGAGGAGTACACCAATTGGGTAGTGCCTCGGAAAAGCCTCGCCGATGCCGGCATCCGCAGCTCGTTTGAAACCGACACCCCTCTTAGCCAACACGCAGGAACGCTGTTTGACGTGCTCTCCTATGATCTCACCCGGCGCGACAAGAACGGCAAGGTGCACGCCCCCGGTGAGCGCATGGATCGGGAGCGCGAGCTGAAGGTAATCACAGCCTGGGGAGCCTATTACTTACTGAAGGAGAAGGACATTGGCTCCCTCGAACCGGGTAAGCTCGCCGACCTGATTGTAATTGACCGCGACTACCTGACGGTTCCGGAAGAAGAGGTCGCCAAGATTCAAGTGCTGGCCACCATGGTTGGCGGCAAATTCGCATTTGCCTCACGAGTGTTCGCCGCGGAGAATGCCATGAATCCGGCAGGATACCAGAAGCCTCAGTAGACCAGCTAAGAACGGGCACAAGTGGAGATGAAGTGATCGTAAGGTAGTGGCTGGGGCGCTAGGATTCGAACCTAGATGGCGAGCGTCAAAGGCTCGTGACTTACCATTAGTCGACGCCCCAATCTCAGTCGGCCTGGACCGCTCGATTATACCGCTGGCGGCCCACGGTGCGCGAGAGGTAGAGCCTCATTCCGGACTTTTCCAGTTGGTGGCCGGCTTGTCTGGCCTGCGCCATTTCCTTGAAAAGGCCGTATACCGCCGAGCCGCTTCCGGTGAGCGCGGCCCATTCCGCACCGGCTCGAAGCAGAGACCGCTTGGCCTGCGTGAGTTTCGGAAAGCGGCTGAAAAGCAGCGGCTCAAAATCATTCGGCGCATGCCCGCCACCTGTTGCCGATGAGTCCATGGTTTCGGCGCAGAGCGCGGCGCAGAACGATTCTATGGTAGGGTGCATCGCGGGGCGTGTCAACTTTTTGCGCGGAGTTCCGAGCGGGACGGATTGGCCGTGCAGCGGTTTTGCGGCGAGCAGTCGATACGCTTCCGCAGTGCTCATGCTCTCGTCCGGAAGCGCGATCACGCAATGCCGCGGCGGGCCGTCGGCAAGCGCATAAACTTCTTCACCGCGACCCACTCCCAACGCGCGGCCTCCAATCAGAAAATAGGGAACATCGGAGCCCAGTTGCGCGGCTACATGAAGCTGCGTGGCCCACTTCATCCGCTGGCCCGTCAGCAAGTGGATCGCTCGAATAACCGCCGCCGCATCGCTGCTGCCGCCGCCCAGTCCACCACCGGTGGGAATTGTTTTTGTCAGATGAATGCGAATTTGCAGCTTGAGTCCGAGTTCATCGCACAATAACTCGGCGGCGCGCACGACGAGATTGTCCCGACCCGCTGGCACGGGGAGACCCGCGCATTCCAGCGATACACGCGAGCGCACGCGGCTGGGAATAATACTCACCTTCACGGTGTCGGCCAGCGAGACGCTCTGGTACACCGTACGCAGCTCGTGATACCCATCATCGCGGCGCCCGATGATCCGCAGTCCAAGATTGATCTTGGCGTAGGCCTTGATGGTTGCCGATTTCATTGGCCTGCACAGCTCCCAAGCAATATGCGCGATCAACTGCCTTCACGGCAGAAAACAAAACCTGCATTGGTATATTGAGGAATCGAATGGCGCGATTCAGGCAGCTCAGTCCGCAAATTGGAACAGCGGTGCGCGAATGGCTATTTCGCCGGCTCGCCCGCTTCACGCAACTTGCGCTCCAACCCGGAGAATTCGTCTTCGCTGATTTCGCTGGGTGGCAGCTTTTTCCATTCGTTCAGAGCGGCAGTCCACTCGGCGATGGCTTCCGTCTTGCGGCCCATCTTCCAATAGACATCGCCAAGATGATCGCGGATGGTTGCGTCGGAAGTGATCTTGCCCGCCGCACGCTTCAAATATTGCTCGGCCAGATCGTATTGGCCCATGCGGTAATACGCCCAGCCCAGGCTGTCCAGGTACGCACCGTTCTCCGGCTCGGATTCGAGGGCCTTCTGGATCATCCCCACGGCCTCATCCAGATGCACACCCTGATCGGCGAACATGTAGCCCAGATAATTCAGGGTCATCGCGCTATCGGGATTCAGCTCCAGCGAACGCCGAAAATCGCGTTCCGCGTTGTCAAACTTCTTCTGGCGCTCCCAGATGGAACCGTAGTGGAAATAGATGTAGGATTTTTCGTCGTCGGAATCAGAAAGCTTTTCCGCTTCCTCCGTGGCCTTGATGGACGAGTCATATTGCTTGGCACGCAGATAGGTCTGGCTGATGGCCAGCCACACTTCGCGGTCCTGCGGCTCGTTTTTCAACAAGGCCCGCAGCAGCGCGACGCCTTCGTCCACCTTGCCAGATGAAGCCAGCAGGCCCGCCCGCGTCATAATCAACTCGCGGCTCTGTGGATTCTTTCGCAACGCTTCGGCGGAAGCTTCCAGCGCGCGGTCTGTTTGGTGCGCTTCCTGAAAGGTCTCAATCAGCCGCACCTGTCCGCGCTCGGCATGATCTCCGCCCAAGTCGCTCAACTGTGAGTAAGCTTCCTCGGCGGCTTTGTGGTCTCCACTATCGCGATAGAGCGCCCCAAGTTTTTCGAGGAATATCGACCGGTTATTTTTTTCCTGCGCCGAGTAACTCTCCACCGTGGGCTTGCGGCTCGAGTTCAGCATGTCGCGGGTGATCCGAATCGCTTCTGCGATTTTGCCTTCGGTTTCTTCGAGCAAGACTTGGTTGTAGCGAATCTCCAAATTGTCCGGAGCCAGCTCGGCGGCCTTGGCCAGGCTCGCGCGCGCCTCGGCGTACTTGCCCTGCGCGCGATAAACCTGACTCAGCCGCACATGGGCTTCCGGATCGCGCGGATCTTCTTCCGCGAGCCCCAAAAACTGCTCGAGCGCCTGATCGTATTGTTTGCTGAACAGCAGACTCTCGGCCAGGCCCTTGCGGAACGCTGGATTATCAGGGTCGCGCTGCAACGCGCGCGCATAGACCTGCGCCGCCGCCGGATAGTCGCGCACTTGCTCGTAGGAGACGGCCAAGGTGCGCAGCAACTCGGGATCATCATCGTCCGCGGTGAGCTTAATGAGCAGGTCGATGGTCGAGCGGTAGTCTCCGATGTCGAAGTAGAGCAGCGCAAGCTGCCTGTTGGCGTCGGAGGAATCAGAATTCAGGGCAAGAATTTTCTTGAGCGTCTCCTCGGCCTTGGTCGAGTTGGACGTGGCGCGGTAGAGCTGCGCCAGAATCAGGTGCGACTCCACGTCGGTGGGATTGGCCGCGGTGATCCGCTCGAAACTTTGTATGGCGCGATCCTTGATCTCCGGCGGCGCGGGAGTGCGCGGGTTGCTCAATAGGCGCACGTAGAGACGCCCCAGCAGGCCGCGCGCGGCGGTGTCGGCGGGATTCTTCTCGACGGTGTCTTCAATCTGCTGCAACGCGCTGCGCCAGCGGCCCGTGCCGGCGTAAAGGTCCGCCAACTCCATGCTCAGATAACTGGAAGTGGGATCAAACTTCAGCGCTTCTTCGTATTCATCAATGGCCTGATTCAGCAAGTCCTGCCGGTTGCCCATCATCCCGCGCTCATAATAGAGATGCCCAAGCGAATAATGGTAGTAGGCCTTGGACTTGTCGGTGGCACCTTCGGGCGCCGCCGTCTCAGACTGTTGAGCTGAAGCAGTGGAAACAAATGAGACAGGAGCGGGAAAGACCTCCAGCACGATCGGCAGCGCCAGGGACTGTGCCAACAAGAGCGTCAGCGCCTGCTTCGTTCGGGCAAAACGGGAGCGGAATAACCAGCGGCTCGCCAAGGGCATGGGACTATCCTTCTTACTTCTACAATGCGATAACTTCCGCCAGACTACTTCGTCCAACTGACCGGTGGAGCGCTTAGAAGTGCTGCCCTCAGTATACCTTAAACACATCGGCAAAATGCGCGGGTGGAATCGAGCAGGGTGTACGAATCCTGTGTCCTAATGCGCACTACACAGGAGCTAACACCAGCAACCCCAGCAAACCCATTTGACGGAGAGCAGTCCTGGAAGATGCCATCAAGTAGCAGATTCGTATCATTCAAGGGCCCAAGTGAATATGGGCCTTTGATCTTCCATGCGCCCGGACCAGAATAAACGTTCAGGATGAATTCGCTCCGATGAGGGGTTCGAAAAGGGAGATTCGGATGGAACCGCGGTTCCGATCAAAAAGTTTCTTCTTATTATCCCTTCTCGGGGTCGTTCTCGTTTTGGCACACCCCAATCGTATTGATCGCGTGATGGCCGCAGGCCTGTCGGGTTTTCCGCAGATCACGCAGGCTGGCGATGTGGCGGCCAGCGCCGCTTGTCCCGGGGATCCCGTTGGCCAGATATTTCCATCCGGAAATCCATGGAACACTGCCATTTCCGGACTGCCTGTTCATAGCAATTCGGCCAATCTGGTCGCCTCCATTGGGACAGGGGGAAGCCTGCATCCTGATTTCGGAACGGTCTATGAAGGCGCGCCCTGGGGGATTCCTTTCATCGTGGTGGACGGAAGCCAGCCGTACCTTCCCGTGAATTATACGGCGTATGGCAGTCAGAGCGATCCGGGCCCCTATCCAATTCCATTGAATGCACCCATCGAAGGCGGCTCCAGTTCTCCTGGCGACCGTCATGTATTGGCGTTTAATTCCAGCAATCGATTCCTATATGAAATGTTCTACTCCTTTCCTCAGGTATCCATCTGGAATGCGGCGAGTGGCGCAATATTTGACACCATGACGAACTTCCAGCGTCCGCTTGACTGGACTTCTGCGGATGCGGCGGGACTGTCCATTCTGGCCGGCTTGGCCCGCTACGAGGAGGTCCAGTGTGGAGCAATTAATCACGCACTGCGCTTCACGGCGGTGACCACACGACAGGCTTACATCTATCCGGCCTCACACCAAGCCGGCAGCAGCACGAGTCCCAACGTGCCGGCGATGGGGCAACGCTTCCGGCTTAAATCCTCCGTCAACATTTCCAGTTTCTCTCCGCAGGCAAAGATCATTCTGCAGGCACTGAAAACGTACGGGATGATTGTGGCCGATAACGGGGGCAACTGGTTCCTGTCCGGGGCTCCGAATCCCAATTGGGATGATGCCGATATCGATCACCTGAAACAGATACACGGGAGCGATTTTGAAGCTGTCGACACATCCACCCTGCAGCCTCCCACCGACACGGTGTCACCGGTCGGGCCCTCCAACCTGATCTTATCGGTGGCAAGCTCCGCTCAGATCAATGTCGCATGGACTGCCGCGACGGATGGCGTTGGAGTACTCGGTTGCCGAATTTTGGTTTCGGTGAACTCAAACTTTTCTAATCCGCTCCCGGCATACAGTCGCGCCTATGTCGGCAATTCGCTAAACGCATCGCTGAACCAACTAAATCCCTCCACGAAATACTACGTCAAGGTGCTGGCCTACGACGAGGCGGGCAACGTCTCCAATGGCACAACGGGAAACGTCACCACCGCTTCCTCCAAAAGAGTCCGCCAGTTAGTGTCTGATTAAATGCTCTTTAAATGGGCCGTGGTTGTGTAGCGGCTCAGTTTGAAATTTCCTAACCGTGAAATAACGTTGTCAGCCTGCGCGGAGAGCCTGAGCGGAGCATAGGATCTGCTTTGCTGCTGCGAAGAAAGTAAAAGCATATCCTTCTCTCTGCTCAGGCGCTCCGCTCAGGATGACAGCGTTCTAAATGTCGTTCTGAATTTCTGGCTGAATGTCCGGGAAGTTTCAAAGTGATCCACTACAGACCTTGGCTGGAAGTTGTATGTTGAGCAGACCATGCCGCACAATGGACCAATCACATGGCGCTCACTGCAACCATTTACAACTTCGACATCGAGCTCGCTGATACGGACCGCGCGGTCTATGAGTCGCTTGCACTGCGCGTTGCGCAGCACCCTTCGGAAAGCGATGAGTACCTGGTGGCGCGGCTGCTCGCGTATCTGCTGGAGTACGCCGAGGGCATCGAGTTTTCGCGTGGCGTGTCAGACCCGGACGAGCCGACCATCGCCATTCGTGATCTGGCCGGCAGAATCAAGACGTGGATTGAGATTGGCACGCCGGATGCAGCGCGTCTGCATAAAGCATCGAAGGTCGCCGACCGCGTCGCCGTTTACACGCACAAAGATCCGACGGTGTTTCTGAAGCAACTAGCGGGCGAGAAAATCTTCCGCGCTGAGGCGCTGGAGTTGTATTCGCTCGATCGCGCGATGGTCAGCGCGCTGGTCGCGCGTTTGGAGCGACGGGTCGCCTTCAGCCTGTCCGTCACCGACCACGAGCTGTACTTGTCTTTCAGTTCGGAGAAGCTTCAGGGCGGCGCGGAAAACCTAACCGGCGCCGTCGTGCGTCTGGCACAGGGCGGGTGACGCGGGCGGAGTTGTCGGGGAAAAACCAGAGCGCTATCGGTCTGGAGCGGCTGGTTAGCCGCCTTACTTTAGACGTTTTCTGATCCACGATGGATTCCGGCGACAGTCCACTCAGTGGCTCTCCCGAACACGCCAGGTGCTCTGCGCGACATCCCGCATGACCACCAGTAAACCCGGCCATTCTGTGTCGGAAAACTGCCCTAGCGCTTGTATGATGCGTTGGTGTATCTTGTGCCGGTTCGGCCGTCGTAGCCGTATGATGAGCGCCCCATGATGTGGCAGCATACGGTATTGGGTGAATCCCTTGTCGGTAGTAATCAATAGGCGCTCTTCCCGCTGCGTCATCTCCCACAGCGCGTCATCTGGCATCCCTTCCTCGGGAGTGCCACGAATATCGCGGACGTCATGACCCATCATGCGAAGTGCCCGGACAGTCATCAGGGGGATGTTCTCATCAACGATGATCTTCATACCTCGCCCGATAAGACCTCCAGAGGCGTTACCTGCTCTTCAGCGAGTGACGCCGCATAGTCGAAGCAGGCGAGGAAATCTTCCCGTGTCAATGAAGGATATTCCTGGAGAAGGTCTTCGATGGTATCTCCGTTGGCAAGCATCCCGAGGATTTGATGCACAGGAATGCGAGTTCCCTTAATGCATGCTTGCCCGTGACACACTTTGGGATCAATGCTGATCCGGTTGACCATGATCCACCTCCTGTTTTCTCGTACTCTGACGCCCTTGCAGACGCCCGGATAACTCGCGAATCCCCCATCATTGATTCTACACCTACCATAGGCACGCCGCCTGGCGCCGGTCCTGTCTCAGCCGCAGGACCCCACTGTGATCACGATCCACGGAGGGATGTCACGAAAAACCTGCTGGGTGACGATCTGGGTCCATGAGAACCCCGTCGGCTCGTGTTCTGGCTCCACGAGGTCCACCTTGACCCCGCCGTGGCGCGGCCCCAATACACCCGGCGCGACTTCGACAACCCCGGAGAAGGCCGTCGGATCGCAGATCGCGCCGATGCCTTTCGGACCGTGGCCAGCGTAGAACCCTAGATCCTCGCTGCCTTGGAACGCGCCCGTCAATGGTTGGCACTTCTTGGGCGGAAGGACCTTGCGGTCATAGCTCTTCATGTGCAGGGTGCCGTCGAGGTGATAGCTCGTGTGAGGGTCCCAGTCTCGATCGCCGCGCGGCCACATGACGAAAAACTCGCCCTTCGACGAGTGCCGAACCCACAATGTCAACCAGAGGTCGGAACCTTCCCGGACCGCCACCGCATACCGATGTTCACCGGGGACCGGTTGGAGCTTCATCAGGCCAACCTTGGGGATGGCCGCGGTACGCTCTCTCGCATCCTCGAAATGGCGCCGCCAGCGCGCCAACTCTTCCGGCGCCGCCGGTGCCGTGTCGAAGCGTTGATACCGCAGCCATCCCTCAAACGTCTGGAGCTCGACTTCGCTGATAAATTTCTGCACTACGACCTCCCGCGTCGGCTAGTGCCTGAAGTGGCGCACGCCGGTGAAGACCATGGTGGCGCCCAGCTTGTCGCAGGCGGCGATGGCGTCTTCGTCGCGGATGGAGCCGCCGGGCTGGATGAAGGCCACGGCGCCGGCCTTGGCGCCCTCCTCGATGCCATCCGTAAATGGGAAGAAGGCGTCGGAGGCGAGCACGCATCCTGCCAGCGGCAGTTGCGCCTTGGCCGCGCCGAACTTCACCGAGTCCACGCGGCTCATCTGTCCCGCGCCGGTGCTTAACAGTTGCGTGCCGCGCGCGTAGACGATGGCGTTCGACTTCACGTGCTTGCAGACGTTCCAGGCAAACAACATGCTCTCGATCTGCTCGGGGCTGGGCTGCGCCTTGGTTACGCACTTCAGGTCGGAAGCCGTCAGCACATGGCGGTCTTTGTCCTGCACCAGCAAGCCGCCGCTGATCTGTTCCAGATGCAGTTCACCCGCGAGCGACGCGGTGGTATCCACTTCCACCAGCCGCAAATTCTTTTTACTACCCAGGCGCTGTAGCGCTTCCGGCGTGAATCCCGGCGCGACAATCGCTTCAACGAACAGCTTGGCTACTTCCTCCGCCGTCGCGCCGTCGAGCGGGCGATTGAATCCCAGCACGCCGCCGTAGGCCGAGATGGGGTCGGCCTCATAAGCCTTTAGATACGCCTCCACCTGAGTCGCCTGCATGGCGCAGCCGCAGGGGTTGGTGTGCTTGATCACCGCCGCCGCCGGCCCGGAGAACTCCTGCGCCAGGTCCCACGCGGCTTCCAGGTCCACCAGATTGTTGAACGACAATTCCTTGCCCTGCAACTGCCGCGCCCGCGCCAGCCCGCCCTTCAAATTGCCCGCCGTGGCATACACCGCCGCCGACTGATGCGGATTTTCGCCGTAGCGCAGCGTGGCCAATTTCTCGAAGCGCAGCGTCATGTCGTTCGGAAACTTTTCGGTTTCGCCAGGCTTCTCGCTCTGGGCAGCACGTTTGCCTTCCGAATCAAGCTTGCTGATGACGCTGGTGATGGCCGAATCATACTTCCCGGTGCGCGCAAACGCCTTTTGCGCCAAGCTCCATTTCGTCGCCAGTGATAGCGCTCCGCCCGCGCCCTGCATCTCGGTCAGAAGCGCGGCGTAGTCTTCGGCATCGGTGACCACGGCCACGTCGTGAAAATTCTTGGCCGCCGAGCGAATCATGGTCGGCCCGCCGATGTCGATGTTCTCAATCAACTCCTCGAAGCTGGCCGTGCCCTTGGCGGCGACGGCCTCGAAGGGATAGAGATTCACCACCACCATGTCGATCCAGCCGATCTTCATTTTGGCCAGCGTCTCGACATGCGCCGTTTCGCTGCGCCGCCCCAGGATGCCGCCATGCACGGCCGGGTGCAGCGTCTTGACGCGTCCGTCGAGCATCTCCGGCATCCCGGTGATTTCAGAAACGTCCTTCACGGCCAGCCCCGCGTCGCGCAGCATCTTGGCCGTGCCGCCGGTGGAGATGATCTCCACGCCCAGCTTGTGCAGCCCTACGCCGAATTCCACGATGCCGGTCTTGTCACTCACACTGATTAATGCGCGCCCGATCTTGCTCACTGAGTTGTACTCCCTGTAGTTGGCAGTTTATTGAAGGAACTGCGAGTTGT
>CAMBEY010000076.1 GCA_945865705.1 Candidatus Sulfopaludibacter sp. SbA3 | reverse complement strand
GGAGCGGTTGCTTGAGCGTATCGAGACTTCAAGCAACCGCTCCCTCCCGGTCGCGGCTCTGTTAGGATTCTGCGTTCCTCTGTTGCGCCTATTGCGCGGCGGCGATCACGCGTCCCAGGTAAACGCCGGCGAGGTGGCGGCGAAAGTCGGCGGAGCCGTGCATGTTGCCCACCAAGTCGATGTTCTCCGTAACCAATGGCGATGCAGCTTCAATCGACGCGGCATCGAGCTTCGTCCCTTTTAACTTCGCTTCCGCGGCTGATGCGCGATACGGCTTGTCGGTAACGCCGGTAACAGCGATGGCGATGCTCTCGCAGGTCATATCCGCAGCGAGCTTGATGTACGCAGCCATGCCCACGATGGCGAAGTCCGACGGGCGGCGGGCCGCCTTCATATACGCCGAGCGAGCGCTGCCTTGCACGGGAACGCGGATCTCGGTAAGTATCTCATCCACGGCCAGCCCGGTTGCATACATGCCCTCAAAGAAGTCCGCCGCTTGCAGCCAACGATCACCCTTGGGGCCAGTGGCCGTGATCTCGGCATCGAGCGCGAGGATCGCGGCGGGCACATCGCCTGCGGGATCGGCGTGCGCGATGCTGCCTCCGATGGTCCCGCGATTGCGCACCTGCACATCGCCCACCACGGCGGCGGCCTTTGGCAGCAGCGGACACTTTGCCTGCAGGAGCTTGGAGTCCTTGATCTCGGCGTAGGTGGTCATTGCGCCGATGGCGATCTTATTGCCCTCCTCGCGGATGTAGCTCAGTCCGGCGAGTCCGGCGAGGTCCACCAGACAGGTCGGGTTGGCCAGGCGCAGCTTCAGCATGGAGACCAGACTCTGTCCGCCGGCCAGGAGCTTGGCGTCGTCCTTGTATTTCACCAGCAGGGCGATGGCGTCCTGCATCGTTTTTGGGCGATGATAATCAAACCGATTGGGGAACATTCTTTCCGTCCTTAATTGACAAACTTGACCAAATTGCCCAAAGTGCACACTTTCAGTTTTCTATCGGTTCTGACCACAGAGACCAGAAAATCAAATCACCTTCGTGCGCAGAATCGCGTTCATGATTTTTTCCGGCGTCAGGGGCAGGGAAGTGATCTTCACGCCGAACGGAGTCAGCGCGTCTTCCACCGCTCCGGCGACGGCGGCGAGCGAACCGATCGCTCCGCCTTCGCCCGCCGACTTGGTGCCCAGCATCGTCGTCGGGCAGGGCGAGTGCATGTGTCCCAGCTCGATGTGCGGCAATCCGGCGGCGACCGGCTTCAGGTAATCCATGAACGTCGTGGCCAGCAACTGTCCGTTGTCGTCGTAGACAAACTCTTCGAGGAACGTCGCGCCCAGTCCATGGACCGTTGAGCCGATGGCCATGCCGTCCACGATGCCGGGATTAATCTGGTTGCCGCAGTCATGCACGATCACGTACTTCAATATCTTGACGAAGCCGCTCTCGGCGTCCACCTCGGCTACCACGATGTGCGCCGAGTTGGAGTGCGTCAACTGCACGTTGAAGTTGTCCTTGTTGGGCATCTTCGCGGCCTTGTTGCGATAGAAGGCGATTTCTTTCAGTCCCGGCTCCATGTCGTCGGGCAGCATGGTGATGCGCTTGTAGGCGTAGCCGGCAATGTCCTTGAACGACATCTGCCGCTTGTCGTCGCCTTTCACCGCGATGGCGGTGCCGCCGGGAACGAAGCGCATCTCGCTCAACGGGGCTTTCAGGATGTGCGCCGCGATGAGCAGCATTTTGTCGCGGACCTTCTCCGTGGCGCGAATCACCGCGCCGAGGTCCACGTCATTGAACTTGTTCGAGTACGAACCCGAGTGTCCGATGGACGGCGAGACAAACGAGTCGAGCGTATTGTCCACCGAGATGTGCGCAGGCGTGGTGCCCAGCATGTCCGAGATGACCTGCGCGATGGTGGTCGCGTGGCCCTGTCCGGTATCCACCGAACCGATCATGGCGCTGATGTTGCCGTCGTAATCGACCGCCACCATCGCGCCTTCGCCGCTCCCCATGTACTCCGGGATGCCTGAGGACGTGTAGTAGTAGCCCAGGTTCGACGTGCCCGGCTCGACGCCCGTGCTCATGCCGATGCCGATGTGGCGGCCCTGCTTGCGCGCCTCGGCCTGCATCTTGCGCAGACCTTCGTAGTCCGCCATCTTCAGCGCCTTGTCGAGTGTTGCGGGATAGTTGCCGCTCTCATACACTTCGCCCGACGGCGTGGTGTAGGGCATCTGCTCGGGCTGGACGAAATTCTTGCGGCGTATCTCTACCGGGTCCAACCCCAGTTTTTTCGCGGCGATGTCCATCATGCGTTCCAGCGTGAAGATCGCCGTGGGCTTGCCCACGCCGCGATTCTGCACCGTGGGGCCTTTGTTGGCGGCCACGCTGACCAGCTCCATGCGCGACGCCCTGATCTGATAGCAGCCGACCAGCGTGGCGAACTTGATCAAAGAGTAGATGCCGGCGGTGTGAATGAACGATCCGTCGTTCTCCTTGTCGATCACCGAGATGCCCAGGACCGTGCCGTCCTTCTTGAGCGCCATCTCCATGTCCACAGTGCAGTCCGGCGCGTGCGTGCCGCCGAGCAAGTGTTCGCGGCGCGTCTGCACCCACTTGATGGGCTTGTCCACCTTCTTCGCCAGCAGACACAGGATGACCATGTAGGGCCATATGGCCAGCTTGATGCCGAAGCCGCCGCCTGATTCGGGAACGATCAGGCGCAGCTTGTTCATGGGCACGCCCATTACCGCGCTGATGTTGGCCACGCTGCGCCCCGGCTGCTGGTCATTGGCCCACATGGTGAAGGAGCCGTTACCCTTGTCGTGCCGCGCGATCATCGCCCAGTTCTCCAGCGGCGTCGAGCTATAGCGATGCACCGAGAACTTTTCCTTGAGCACCAGGTCGGCATCCTTGAAGGCCTTGTCGATGTCGCCGTGAGTCATGGTGTCGTGCAGCAAATCGTTGCTGCCATTCTCTTCAAACAGCAGAGGCGCGCCGGGCTTCAATGCTTCTTCAATGCGCGTCACACCCTGCAACGGCTCGTACTCGACTTCAATCAATTCGAGGGCGTCCTCGGCGATGTAGCGGTCCTCGGCCACCACGGCGGCGATGGGCTCACCGAGGTAGCGAATCTTGTCGCCGGCCATCACATACTGCTTCAGGGGCTTGGCAATGGCGCGCGGCGGCACGGACTTGGTCTGCGCCACCACCTCCGGCCCGGTGATGACGGCCAGCACGCCCTTCAGTTTCTCGGCCTTGCTGGTGTCAATCTTCTTGAGACGCGCGTGCGGGAAGATGCTGCGCAGAATGGCCACGTGCGCGCAGTCCATGTCAATGTCGTCCACGTAGACGGCTTCGCCCTTCACGAATTTCTCGTCTTCGTTGCGGCGCAGCGGCTTGCCCACGTAGTCGCGGGTAACAAACAGTTTGTCGTAATCAAGTAGTGTGGTCATATTCCTATTTGCCCGCCTTCATTTTTTCCGCGGCGTACTGGATGGATTCAATGATCTGCTGATAGCCGGTACACATGCAGAGATTGCCTTCAAGCGCCTCGCGAATTTCGTGCTCGCTTGGGTTGGGATTCGATTTCAGCAGCGTGTGCGTGTTCAGCACCATCCCTGGGGTGCAGTAGCCGCACTGAAATCCGAACTTTTCGAGGAAGGCGTCCTGAATCGGGTGCAGGCCGTTCTTCTGCTTCTCCGGGTCCTGCTGCGACATGCCCTCAATGGTGAGTATCTCGGAGCCATCGGCCTGCACGGCCAGCATCAGGCAACTCTTGATGAGCTTGCCGTTGTAAACCACGGTGCATGCTCCGCAGTTGCCCGTGTCGCAACCGACGTGCGTGCCGGTCAACTGGGCCTTCTCGCGGATGTAGTGGACCAGCAGCAGCCGCGGCTCCACCTCGTGTTCAAATGCCTTGCCATTAATTGTGATATTTACCAGTTGCATAAGATGTCCTTCTGCGTGACAGTGCCGCGCGCGTCAGCAAGCGGGCCGATGGAACACGATGCCCCGTCTGTTAATGCTTTCTCCATAGTCCGCACAATATCGGATCGTAAATTCAACCGTCGCCGTCCGCGACATTGCGTTCCATCGGCCCGCTTGCTGACGCGCGCGGCACTGTCACCAAACCTAATTGCGACAAGTCTCATATGATAGGCTAGGTCGGCTTGATTTTGTCCGCTAGTTTTGTCTTTTCGAGGATGCTCGCCGAAGAGATCACGGGAAAAACCGGTAAATCTCTTTTCGATGCAAGAACCGGACGAAAGCAGCGGTGTCTGCCTGAATCACCAGTCCAATCCGGTACTCACCCAAGCGAACTCGGTAATACCCACCCGGCCCGCGGAGCTTCTTAAGATGGGGTATTGCGCCGATGTCCGCAGCCTTCTCGACTGTCCCGATCAGTTTGGCAACCCGGTCGCGGAAGTCTTCATCCTTGACGGCGCGGAGATCCTTCGCAAAGCTGCTGTGGAATAGGGTTCTCACGGACGTTTCCGGAGAATCCGGAATACTTCGCTGCGGGATACAAGCGCAGTCTGTGATCCCTGCTTGATCGCCTGGATCATCCCCAAATCCTCGGCGGCTTCTGCCAGCGCATCCCGGACCAAGTCACCTCGCTCCTCAAACACTTCGACGACCGCCTCTTTGAGAAGCCTCCTCAGCTTTAACTCACTTGCCGGAATTGCTTTGGTAGTTGCCATGCTCTCATTGTACCAAACGAATTCTATATGATAGGCCAGGTCGGCTTGATTTTGTCCGCTAGATTTGTCTTTTTGAGAATGCCGGGCATCAGGCGCTTCACTTCGCGGAAAATTTCACCCTCGTTGAGCGTCTTGAGTTGCTTGTCTTCCATCAACACCTGCCCGTCGCAGATCACCGTGTCCACGCTTGCGCCGGTGGCCGAGTACACCAGGTTGGCAATGGGATTGTAGAGCGGCTGCCACTGCGCCATCTGCGTATCGAACAGTGTTATGTCAGCTTTCTTGCCCACTTCGATGGAGCCGATCTCGTCCTCCCACAGCGCGCAGCGCGCGCCGTTGATGGTGGCCATCTCGACGACCCGCTCGGGCGGCATCACGCTGGTGTTCAGCCGCACTTCTTTATACACGCCCGCGACCAGGAACATCTCCTGCAGCAGATCGACGATCCCCGACGACGCATGGTCGGAGCCGAGGCCCACGGCCACGCCCATCTCGATGAACTCAGGAATCTTGCCCATCAGAATATTGCCGTAGGAATTGTGCAGACTGGAACTCGGCGCGGCCACCACTTTGCAATCGTACTTGCGGATGAACTCGAACTCGTGCGGACTCACCCATCCGGAATGCACCAGTAGGATATTCGGCCCCAGCGCGCCGAGCCGCTCCAGCCGCTGAATCTCCGTAACGCCGAACGAGGTCTTGCAGGCCTCCAGCGTGTCCTTGGCGAAACAAGCGTGGGTCTGCACGCCAGTCTTGTAGCGGTCGGCAAGCTCCTTCATGCGCGTTACGAGTTTGTCAGTGGAGTTGGGGATGCCGCGGAACTGGAACCATCCGCGCACACGCCCGCCGTGGGTTCCGTGCAGCCGCTGCACGGTTTCCTCAGATCGCTCGATGGCCTGCTCGGTGGATTCCATGAACCGCTCGGGCAGCGCGCCGAACGGGGACTTGGCGATGTCCATGGCGGACTTCGCAAGCGCGCAGCGGATTCCCGCCGCGCCCACCACGCGCGCGGTTACATCCGGGAAATAATTACCCGCGTCAATGAAAGTGGTAACGCCGTTGCGCAGCAGCTCCAGCACGCAGAGTTGCGTGCTCCAATAACTTTCCTCTTCGGTTAAGAGGCCCTCATAAGGGTACATGCGCTCAAAGAGAAACTTCTGCGCGCTGACTTCGTCGGCCAGTCCACGCGCCAATTGAAATGAAGTGTGGATGTGGCAGTCGATCAGGCCCGGCAGCACCACCCGGTTCCGCGCGTCGATGGTCCGCTTCGAGGTGGAGTACTGCGCCTCCATGTCGCGCGTCTTCCCGACGGCGACAATCTTGCCGCACTCAATGGCCAGCGCGCCATCCGTGATGATGCGCCGCTGCGGGTCCACGGTAATCAGCCAATCAGCATTGTGCAGAAAAATATCAGCCATGTGTCCATGTCTCGGTTGTTTTGAGGCTGTCATCCTGAGCGCAGCGAAGGATCTGCTGTTACGTTGCGCGTTAAGAAAAGCAGGTTCTCCGCTGCGCTCAGGATGACACCGCAAGAATTTGCCCGCACACCGCCCAGCAGTCCACCAGCAGGCCAGTGGATATTTTACACTGGCTGGACACGCCTTCAGCTTGTGAATTCACGCCGCTTTCGATACGCTGTGTCTTGCGCTGTTTTCTCTCATTTACAACGATGGAAGGGTTCGTGGCCGATCGCCGAATGGCCGCCTGCTGGTGAACTCCGATGAATTTTACCAATCACTGCCTGATCAGCGCGTCTCCCCAAAAGCTGTGGGAGTTTCTCACCGACATCCCCAAAGTGGCCACATGCCTGCCCGGCGTGGAAGAGGTAAACAAAGTGGATGACACTCACTACCTCGGCATCATCACGCAGAAGGTGGGCGTGGTCAAGCTGCGCCTGTCGGGCAAGATCGAGATCGAGAAGATGGATGCGGCAACTCACACCGCCATCATGCGCGTGGAAGCCAACGACCAGCGCATCAGCGGCATGATCCAGGGCAAGCTGACCATGAACCTTGAGGAAATTTCCGCCAACGAGACGCGGCTCATCGCCGGATCCGATATCAATCTATTTGGCAAGATCGGTGAGTTCGGCGGGCCGATGATCAAGAAGAAGGCCGATCAGATGATGGCCGAGTTTGCCTCGAACGTCGCCGAACGCGTCGGCGGAACCGCCGTCATGCAGGAAGTCCCCACCAAGCCCACCTCCATGCTCGGCATCTAGGAAATCTGATCCGAGCCGCGACAGTTATGGAGCGTCCACAATTTCATTGGCCACTTCGGCGTTAGCCTTCAATAAAACATTGGGAACGTAGGATTCGGGAAGTCTAACCTTAGCGCGCTGACATGCCCGGGTAGACACTCCATAACTGTCGCGGCTCGGATCATCACACCAACTTCGTAATATCCCCGCGAATCTTCAGCTCAATGATAATGTTGTCGCCGGTATTGCCTTCCGGCAGCAGCGAGCGATGCGCGATGCCCTTGGGGATGACGAACATCTCGCCGGGCTTCAGTTCCAGATTGCCGAGTTCTGTCTCCCAGCGAATGCCGCCCTTGTAGCAGAAGATCAACTCGTCGCATTCCATGTTGCGATGCCAGAAAGGCATGTCGTGAGTGGAGCGCTTCGAAAGATCGACGCGCACACCGTCGGCTTGAAAGATGGGCATCACCGAGCCATCAGCCTTGTCATAGTTGGCGGGCCGCAGCGCGGGATCGTTGATGTTGATCTTCTCCAGCTTTACCTTCGCGCTTTCCGTCGAGATGTTTTCCACTGGCGACTGCTCGCGCCTCAGCGTAAGCTCCTTGCCCGCCCATGTAAATTTTTCCATGTAACTCATGCAAGTCTCCTCAATCATATGGGCAGGAAAGATCGGCCACAGAGGCACGGAGACGCAGAGATTCTGTAGGGAAGAAGTTACTACCCGAATTTCTCAGTGCCTCTGTGTCTCTGTGGCGATCTTGTGCCCGAAACTAGCGGCTGGCCTCGCCAACAGGCTTGGCGCCCAGCTTGAGCAGCAACTCTTCGGTGGACTTGTGCCCGCCGCTGCCGCGGAAGCGCTTGTCCTGCCCGGTGATCTTCGCCGGCAGGCCCTTGGCGATCGACAACGCGGATTGCCCGTAGCGGTCCTGCATCTCTAGGTTCGCGCCCTTGCTGGCCAGCAGTTCCACAATGGAGTTGGCGCCGAGAAACGCCGCCGCGCCCAGCGCATTGCGGCCATCCTGATTGGCGGCGTTGACGTCGTTGCCCAACTCCAGCGCCATCCGTGCGGCGGCCAGCGCCTTCGCCTCTTCCTCCGGCGAAAGGTCTTCGAGGCGACCCATGCCCGATGCGGTCATCAGCGGCGTGGTGCCTTCATCGGTGGATAACTTGGGATTCGCGCCGTGCTCGACCAGCAGTTTCATCATAGCCACATCCGACGCGGCGGCGGCCAGCAGGAACGGCGTGGCGCCGGGCTGGCGAATCTGTGGCATCGAATTGCCCGTGGTGCGCGCGAAAAACGGATAGTCAAACGGCGGCAGCCCTTTGCCGATGCGCGCGTTGGGATTGGCCCCATGCGCCAGCAGCGACTTCGCCAGCTCGGGCAGGCCGGGCTTATGCCAGTAGCGGTCCGTGCGGATGCGGTCGCGCGACATGCTGATGGCGATGATGCCCTCGCGCAACGAGTAATGTAGCGCGTTCATACCCCAGCCGTCCGCCACGTCAGGATGAGCGCCCTTCTCGACCAGGTAGAGCGCCAACGGCTCCTGTCCGCTGGCGGCGGCGACAACCAGCGCGCTGCCGTACTCGGTGCTTACATCGTTCACGTTCGCGCCACCCTCCACCAGCGCGCGCGCCGAGTCCAGATCGCCCATCTGCGCCGCGAACATCAGCGCCGTATATCCGCCGCGCGAGCTGGTGGGATCCAGATGCACGTCGCTGGCCGCGAAGCGGTCCACGGTCGTGGGATCGCGCCGGTACACGCCATAAGTGAGGTAGAGGATCGGCTTCACATCGGCGGGAATCCGCGACCTGGCGTTGACGTCCGCGCCCGCCTTCACCAGCGCCTTCACCACCGCAGAATGCTTCTGCGCCGCGGCCCACATCAGTGCGGTCTGCCCGCGCCGCGACTCCTTCGCGCTAGGATTGGCCCTGGCTTTCAGTAACGTCTCGACGGCCTCCGCGTTTCCCGAGCGCGCGCAACTCATCAGCGGAGTTGTCCCGTTCCATTGCGCTTTGTTGGGATCCGCCTTGCCGGAGAGCAGCTTCGCCACCATGGCCGCGCTGCCCTTGGCGCAAGCCAGTTCGAGCGGTGTGACGCCATAGTCGTTGGCGATGTTCGAGTCCGCGCCCGCCGCGATCAGCAGGCCGGCCATATCGAGGTCATCCCAATGCGCGGCCCAGGCGAGCGCGGTGGCGCCGTCGGCTTGAGGCTCATTCACGTCCAGCTTCTGCGCGATCAGCGCGCGCACTGTCGCCACGTTACGCGACTTGGCCGCTTCCACCAGCCGCAGATCGTTCATCGCAGTCGGCATGGTTGCGAACACTGCCGCAGATAGTGTTCCAAGCCCGAACAAGGAAAGAATAATGACGAGCACCTTGAAATTACGGAGGTTGGACATTTGCTTACACTCCTCAGCCACGCCCGTCGCTATCGGCGCGACTGCCACTGAATCGGGTTGCGCTTGCCGTGCACACACGCCGTAACGGCTACCAAATTCTTCCCCACGCGAAAGTAAATTGCATAAGGAAACCTGTGCAGCAGAATACGTCGAGTTGTGTTCCGCAGAACGGGATATCGTTTCGGATTAGAGCCTATTTGCTCCAGTGCTGCCTGCACTGAAATCAGAAACTCGTTCCCGAGTTCCGCCTGCTCAGAGGCATACCATTCGTAGGCCTCATCAATCTCCGCCAACGCAGCGGGGCGGATGTAAACGTGCATTAACGTTTCCTGCTACGAATTTGTTGCAATGCATCTTCCCAAGGAATTCCCGGCGAGCCATCCCTGTCCATCTCTTCCGCGCGGCGGTCCAATTCTTCCGCCAGTTCCGCTGAAATCGGCATGGCATCAATCGTTGGCGCCAGGCTGTCCCATAATTCTTCCATCAGCTTGAGCCGTTCTTCCACGCTCAACTTGCTGATGTCGATTGTTGTTGCCATGGTGATCTCCTTCCCGCTTACGCCAGCGAGAGCAGGTTGAGCTTGCCGTTGCTGTCGCCGAAGTTGTCGAGGCGCACGCCGGCGATATCGAGAACCGTCAGATACAGGTTGGCCAGTGGTGTGTCCTTGGCGTAGCGGATGTGCCGACCACCCTGGATGCGTCCGCCGCCGCCGCCGAACAGCACGATGGGCAGGTTGCGCCGCGAGTGCGCGTGGCCGTCGCTGATGCTGCTGGCGAACAGGATCACGGAATTGTCGAGCAGCGAGCGGCCCGCCTCCATCGTGGACTGCATCTTCTCCAGGAAGTAAGAGAACTGCTTCGATTGATACGTTTCAATCTGCACGCACTTGGCCACCATCCCGGCGTCGTAGCCGTGATGCGTCAGCGCGTGATGGCCTTCATCGAGGCCAATCTCGCGGTAAGCGCGCTCGCTCTTCTCACGCGCCATGGCGAAAGTGCTCACGCGCGTCATGTCGGTCTGGAACGCTAGCACTTGCAGATCAAACATCAGCCGCGAATGCTCTTCGTAATTCTCCGGCATCCCCGCCGGGCGCTCGATCACCGGCAGATCGCGCACGGTGCGCTCTTCAGCCAGGTGGATGCGCCGCTCGACATCGCGCACCGCTTCCAGATACTCATTCAACTTGGCGCGGTCCGGCGTGCCCAGCCGCGCGGTCAGGCCGCTGATCTGGCCGGTTACCACATCCAGTACGCTGCGATCCACCGCCCAATTGCGTTTCCGCTCGGCGGGGTCAGTCGAGTCAGCCTCGCCGAACATGCGCTCGAACAGCTTCCGGGGATTATTTTCCGTGGGCAGTGGTGTCGTTGCGCTGCGCCACGACATGGTGTTCAAGTAGGCGTCGCTGTCCGCGCCATCGCCGCCGCCGCCGGTCTCGCCGGACTCCAGCGACAGTTCCAGCGAAGAGAACTGCGTTTGCTGACCTAACTCCTTCGCGGCAATTTGATCAATCGAAATGCCCGCCTGTCCGGGCGGCTTGGGATAGACGCCGGTGAGGAAGCATCCGCTGGCTGTCGCGTGCGGTCCGGCCTCGCCGCTGACGTTCTGCCGCTGGTTGGACATGTTGTTCAGGTCGCTCATCACCAGCATGTTCTTCTGGAACGCGGCCAGCGGCGCCAGCGTGGTGGGTAACGTGAAGTTGGCACCCTCGGCCTCCGGCGTCCAGTGCTTCATGATGCGGCCGTTGGGAATAAAGACCACCGAGAAGCGCACCGGCGACAAGTT
>CAMBEY010000075.1 GCA_945865705.1 Candidatus Sulfopaludibacter sp. SbA3 | reverse complement strand
TCCTGCGCGAACGTTCGCGCGAAGCCTTTGTCGGCGAGATTCAGCGCGCCGAAGCTATGCGCGCCAACTTTCTGGTGCTGCATCCCGGCAGCTTCCGCGAAGGCTCGCCCGAGCAGGGTATCCGCGACGTTACCGCCGCCATTCGCGCCGCGGTACGACAGGCGCCGCCGCAGCATACCACCATCCTGATTGAGAACATGTGCGGACAGGGCAGCGTGCTGGGCGGAACGTTTGAGCAACTGGGCGACATGCTGGCGCTGCTGGAAGGGTTGCCCGTGGCTTCCTGTGTGGACACGGCCCATTGCTACGGCGCGGGCATGGACCTGTCGAGCGAGGCCGGATTGAACGCGATGGTCGATAAGGTGGAGCGAACCATTGGCTGGGAGAAAGTCCCTGTGCTCCACGCCAACGATTCGCGCGCGCGGCTGGGATCGCACCTGGACCGGCACGAGCACATCGGGCGCGGCGGCATCGGCAGCGAAGGGTTTCGCCGCATCGTGAATCATCCGGAGCTGCGTGGGAAGGCCTTCATCCTGGAAACACCCATTGAAGAAGACGGCGACGACCGCCGCAATCTGGAGATGCTCCGCGCGCTCCGCGCGGATTCTTCCTCCAAACCGGGCGGCAAACCGAGTGCCAAATCGGGCGCCAAGCAACGAACGCGCCCGGCGTCCAAATCGCGCAGCGCGGCTAACAAGAGAAGCTCCAAAAAGGCATCTGCAAATTCCGCGGCAAAGTCTAAAAGCGCTCCGCGATCAAAAGTTAGGAAGGCAGCCAAGTGAGTATAGCGCCAGACCATAGTTCAACAGCGATTGGTCCCACCACGGGCGACGCGAACGGGCCCATCAGTTATGACCACGCGACAGTAGAAAAGAAGTGGCAACAGCAGTGGCTGGAGCGCACGGACTGGAAAGTCTCAGCGGATTGCGCCAAGCCGAAGTATTACGTTCTGGAGATGCTGCCATACCCCTCCGGACGCCTGCACATGGGGCATATCCGCAATTACTCCATCGGCGACGCGCTGGCCCGCTACAAGCGCATGAAAGGCTTCAACGTTCTGCATCCCATGGGCTGGGACTCCTACGGTCTGCCCGCCGAAAACGCCGCCATCAAAAATAAAGTTCATCCCCGCCAGTGGACGCGCGACAACATCTCTTACATGAAGGGCCAGCTGCAGCGCTTCGGCTTCAGCTATGACTGGTCGAAGGAAATCTCCACCTGCGAGCCGGAATACTATCGCTGGAACCAGTGGTTCTTCCTGAAGATGCTGGAGAAGGGCATCGCCTATCGCAAGAACAGCAAGGTGAACTGGTGTCCGGAATGCGCCACTGTGCTGGCCAACGAGCAAGTGGTGGACGGATGCTGCTGGCGGCACGAGGGCACGCCGGTTCTGAAGAAGGAACTGGAACAGTGGTTCTACCGCGTATCGCAATACGCCGATGCGTTGCTGGAGGACATGGGCAAGCTTGAGAACTGGCCCGACCGCGTCCTGGCCATGCAGCGCAACTGGATCGGCAAGTCGGTGGGCGCGCGCGTGGACTTCAAGGTGGCCGACCTTGGCGACACCATCACTGTCTTCACCACCCGTGTCGATACCATCTTCGGAGCCAACGCGGTGATCATCGCCGCCGAGCATCCGCTCGTTGAAAAGCTGGTGGAGGGCGTTCCCGGCCAGGCCAGCACTTACGAAAAAATTAAAGTGATGCGCGCCAAGCGAGCTGCCGCAGGCGTCGGCGATACCGCCAAGGACGGCATCTTCCTGGGACGCTTCGCCGTGAATCCCTACAACGGCGAGCAAGTGCCCATCTGGGTGGGCAACTTCGTGCTGATGGAGTATGGCACCGGCGCGATCATGTCCGTGCCCGCGCATGATGAGCGCGATTTCGAGTTTGCGCAGAAGTATCGCCTGCCTATCAAGGTTGTGGTGCGTCCCGAGCGCGGCGTTGTCGAGGCGCTGGTGGGCCGCAAGGTGGAAGAGGCCTTTACCGAGGAGGGCGTGCTGCTGAACTCCGGGCCGTTCAATGGGCTGGGGTCGGTGGAGGCGCGACAGAAGATGATCGCGCACGCCGTCGAGAAGGGATTTGGCAAGGGCGAGACCAGCTATCGCATCAAGGACTGGGGCATCTCGCGGCAACGCTACTGGGGCACGCCCATCCCCGTGGTGTACTGCGGCAAGTGCGGCATGGTTCCTGTTCCCGAAGCGCAGTTGCCCGTGTTGCTGCCGGAGAATGTCCAGATCACTGGACAGGGCCGCTCGCCGCTGTGCGAAGTTCCCGAGTTTCTGAATACGTCCTGCCCCAAGTGCAGCGGGCCTGCCCAGCGCGAGACGGATACCATGGACACCTTCGTCGATTCGTCCTGGTACTTTTATCGCTACACGAATCCCGCCGAGACTTCCGCGCCGGTTGACACCAAGGCGGTGGATTACTGGTTCCCGATTGACCAATACATTGGCGGCATTGAGCACGCCATCCTGCATCTGATCTACTCGCGCTTCTACGCGAAGGTGATGCGCGATCTGGGGTTAACCAAGGCGGACGAGCCGGCCGCGCGGCTGTTCACGCAGGGCATGGTCATCAAAGATGGCGCGAAGATGTCCAAGTCCAAGGGCAACGTGGTGGACCCGGACGAAATGGTGGCGCGCTACGGCGCTGACACCACGCGCATGTACGTGCTGTTCGCCGCGCCCCCGGAGAAGGACCTCGAATGGAACGAGTCCGGCGTCGAGGGCATCTACCGCTTCGTCAGCCGCGTGTACCGCCTGGTGGCGAAATATGCTCCCGAGCTGAAAAATGTTTCCGCCGTCAAGGGCGCTCCGGTAACCGCGGAAGACCGCAAACTGTTGCGCAAACTGCATCAGACCATCCGCCGCATCTCCAACGACTTCGAGGGCCGCTGGCATTTCAACACGGACATCTCCGCGCTGATGGAACTGGTCAACATGATCTACAGCATGGAGGATCAGATTTCGCCCTCCATCATGCGCGAAACGCTGGAGGGTCTGGCGCAACTGCTCTCGCCGTTCGCGCCGTATCTGGCGCAGGAGATGTGGACCGAGTTGGGACACGCTCTCGACCTGCTGCACGTAGCCTGGCCCGCTTACGACGAGGCGCTGGCGAAGGAAGATGAGCGCGAAATTCCGGTGCAGGTGAACGGGCGTTTGCGCAGCAAGATTCTGGTGCGCGACAACATCTCGCAGGAAGAACTGGAAGAGGCCGCTTTGAACGACCCGCGCATCAAGGCGCTGCTGGCCGGCGCGAAGAGCATGAAGGTGATCGTGGTCCCCAACAAGCTGGTCAACATCGTGCTTTCGTAGATGCTGTATTCCGGCAAGGCTTTCTGTCTTATTTGGGTGTCATCCTGAGCGCAGCGAAGGACCTGCTTTTTCTTTCGCTCAATGGGAAAAGCATATCCTTCGCTGCGCTCAGGATGGCAGTGCGAAGTTATCCAACATTATGTCCACATCCTCCGGCATCATTGTTCTTGATTTTGGCGGGCAGTATACGCAGCTCATCGCGCGGCGCATCCGCGAGCATCATGTGCGCAGCGCGATCCTGCCGTTCAATACGCCCGTCGAGGAGCTGCGCCAGCGCGCGCCTGAGGGCATTGTGCTCTCCGGCGGGCCAAGCTCCGTGTTTGAGGAGGGAGCGCCGCACTCCGATCCGGCTATTTTGCAGATGGGCGTGCCGGTGCTGGGCATCTGCTACGGGCAACAGCTAATTTCACATCAACTCGGCGGCACCGTGCGGCCCGCGCCGACGCGCGAGTACGGTCGCGCGCATCTTGAGGTTGTCGAAAAGTCGGCGCTATTCAGCAATGTGCCGGCGCAGTTGCCGGTATGGATGAGCCACGGCGACAATGTCGAGAAACTCCCCGCAGGTTTCCGTCTGACGGCGCGCACCGGCTCCGCGCTGGGCGCGATTGAAGACGCGGCGCGGAAAATTTACGCCGTGCAGTTCCACCCGGAAGTCCGCCACACCGCGCATGGTGAGCAGATACTCGCCAACTTTCTTTTTGAAGTGTGCCACGCCAAGCCCGACTGGGTGCCGCAGGCCTTCATCGAGCAGACCATCAAGGAAATTCAGGAGAAGGTGAAGGACGGCATCGCCATCTGCGCGTTGTCGGGCGGCGTGGACTCGACCGTCGCGGCCACGCTGGTGCATCGCGCCATCGGCGACCGTCTGCACTGCGTCTTCGTCAACAACGGCCTACTGCGCAAGAACGAGTTTGGCTCGGTTACGGCCACCATGCGGCGGCTGGGACTGAATTTAATTCCGGTGGACGCCACCGAGCGTTTTCTCAAAAAGCTCGAAGGTGTGAGCGAGCCGGAGAAGAAACGCAAGATCATCGGCAACGAGTTCATCGAAGTCTTCGAGGAAGAATCGAAGAAGCTGGCCCGGCTCGGTAATGTGGACTGGCTGGTGCAGGGGACGCTTTACCCGGACGTGATCGAGTCGGTGTCGGTGCGCGGGCCGTCGGCGGTGATCAAGTCGCATCACAACGTTGGCGGGCTGCCCGAGACCATGCGCATGAAATTGATCGAGCCGCTGCGCGAGTTGTTCAAGGACGAAGTCCGGCGCGTGGGCGCCGACCTCGGCCTGGACCCGGAGTTGATCGGACGCCAACCGTTTCCCGGCCCGGGCCTGGCCGTGCGCGTGTTGGGCGATGTGTCGGCGGAGAAGCTCGAGCTGCTGCGCGAGGCCGACGCCATTGTGCAGGAAGAAATTTCCGCCGCGTCTCTTTACGAGAGCATCTGGCAATCATTCGCGGTGTTGCTGCCGGTGCGCAGCGTAGGCGTGATGGGCGATCAACGGACATATGGCTACACGATAGCCCTGCGCGCGGTGCACTCCGAAGACGGCATGACCGCCGACTGGGTGCGGCTTCCTTATGAAGTACTGGAGCGCATCTCCAACCGCATCGTCAACGAGGTGCGCGGCATCAGCCGCGTGGTCTACGACATCACCTCGAAGCCGCCCGGCACCATCGAGTGGGAATAGCGGGAAACGAAATCCGACTCTTCAGTCATGGACTCTTGCTGATCGCGTATTCGCGCAAAAACGCGTTTACCCGTGCCCGGACTTCTGCCTGATGTCCGAGCAATAAATGCCCTCCAGTTGCGAGAGGCATGAATAGGGCGCCTGGGATGTGCTGCGCGGTATACTCGCCGAAAGCGAAGGGGTTTATGCCGTCATCTCGGGAGTGAATTACCAGCGTTGGCGTCGTGATCTCGTTCAGCGGGTAGTGAGCCTGTGGATGGATCGCCGCCCCCTCGTTCCGCAGGCCATCCGTTCGCTTAGTGACTGGCTCAAACGCATCGACCATCTCGGCCACAAAAGCCTTCTCCTTAGGCGTCAACGCAGCGCGCAGGTCTGGTTTGACATCGAAGATTGTCTCCAAACTGGAATGGGCAACTTTCTTGAGTATCCAGTAAGGAAGATCAGAACTGAAGAGTGCTTGATATATCCAGATCGGAACCGGCAGGTGCTGCTCACCGGCGGTAAGCGGTGTGTAGGGAGCCGATGACACGAGGACGAGCGCTAAGGTCCGCGCCGGGTAACGCAGCGCAAACTGCAACGAAGGCGGCACACCTCCGGACATGGCGAGGATGGCAACACGGTCGATCCCGAGCTCATCCAACAGGTCGGCGAACGCGTCCGCTTGGGCGGCGGTAGAAGCATCAGCCGGCAGCGGAGTGCGCAAGTAGCCAAACCGGGATGGAGCAATCCAACGGAGGCCTTCGCCGCCGAAGGCCTTGGCGATGGAACTACCCTGGTCATATCCACCACCGGCGCCATGCACGACCAGCACGGCTAGCCCGCTTCCCCAGCTTGCAAACTCCACCGGCCCGTGTCGGGTCTGAATGACCTGACTTTCGGTGGACATGCGGTCAAGCTTGATCCGCATGTCGTGCGCATAGGCGAAGTAAATCGCGGCGAAAGTGAAGAAACTCACGCCGCCGACCGCTAGACCTATCCACCGCCACCGGGCCGATTGATTACGCATGGTGCCTCGCTCCATCCTCTAAAGTACCAATTCCAGATAGCGGACGTTGGCGATGGGGTTGTGGTAGTAGCGAGGAATCTCGCGGAAGCCGAGCGAGCGGTAGAGGCCCAGCGCGGCGTCCATGGTCGAGAGCGTGTCGAGCACCATGCGCTGATAGCCCGACTCCCGCGCCGCCTCAATCACCGCCACGGCCAGCGCGCGCCCCAGTCCCGTACCCCGCGCCTGCGGGCGAACGTAGAGCCGCTTCATCTCGCAGACCGCCGCAGGGTCGCTGCCCGGCAGCGGCCGCATCGCCACGCAGCCCATTGGACGCTCGCTCTCCGCAACCTTGCTGATTGCCAACAATAGTCTGCCCCGCGGCGGAGCATACGCCCCGGGCAGGGTGGCCAACTCTTCGGCGAACCCCTGGAAGCACAGGTCAAAGCCGAGCCACTCCGCATACTCGAGGAACAACTCGCGCGCGGCGGCAAGCTGATCTTCCGTGGCCGCTGGCTCGATGCGCCATTCCATAACTCAGAATGTTAGCCCATTTTTGCGCTTGCCGCGTGACAGTGCCGCGCGCGTCAGCAAGCGGGCCAATGGAACACCACGCCCCGGACGCTGGGGTTTGGGTTCTATCATGCGTTTGTGATTCACGATGACGTTTTGCGCGAGCGGGGAAAGCATCCGCCACCGGGACGGGGTTTTTCCATTGGCCCGCTTGCTGACGCGCGCGGCACTGTCACGCGGGCAGGCGCGCGGCGCGCCGGGCTGGCGGCGATAAATTTCTACATGATGGCAGCGGCCATGGTTTACAATTGATTCGACAGCGTACCAGACCAGATTTAACTGCAACCTTTAGGCAAATATGGCCGTCCCACGAGATGTGAACGTAGCGATACCGATACCGGGCGTGCTGGAAGCTGCGCCCACGTCAGGCTCCAAGTGGGAACGTGAGTTGGTGCGCAATTGCCAGCAGGGCGATCCGGATGCGTTTCGCATGTTGGTGGAGCGTTATCAAGCCCGCGTCTTCGCCATCGCTCACACCCTGGTGCGCAGCCGCGCCGATGTCGAGGACATCGCCCAGCAGGTATTCACCAAAGTATATTTGCGCATACGCGACTTTGATTCGCGCGCCGCGCTGATTACCTGGATTTACCGCATCACCATCAACGAGTGTTACAACCTGATGCGCAAGAATCGCCCGTCGCGCTGGCTGAAGGCCTGCGACATGACCGAGGCCGAGGCGCATCAGATGGAGAGCACGCCGTCGCCGGAGGCTAGCCCGGAGCGTCGCGCCGAGATGGGCGAAATGGTCTCGTACCTGCTCGGTCGCGTTTCGCCGGAAGAGCGCCTGCTGCTGTATCTCAAGGAAGTGGAGGGGTTCTCGATTCAGGATTTGTCGCAGATGTTTGACTCGAATGAGAACACCGTTAAAGTGAAGCTGTTCCGCGCACGGCAGCGGCTGTGCGAGCTGGCGCGCAAGCGCTTTCGCACAAATGAGGCCAGGCCCAGTGCGGCGGCAGTTTTATAAACGGCATAAAAGAGATGAAGAACAAACACATTCGCGAGCAGATTGACGAATACCTCAAGGGCGGCCTGGACCATGTTTCCAGATCGCAGGCCGAAGCGCACCTGGCCGATTGCGGTGGTTGCCGCTCAGCCGTCGCGGCCGCGCGGGAGACCAGCGAAGTCATGGGATGGCTGGTGCCCTTGGAGGCTCCGCCCCAACCCGGTCCCGAATTTTATTTTCGCGTGCAGGCCGCCATTGAGAAAGAACAGTCGCGCGACTGGCTGGCCACGCTGGCCGCCACGCTGCAACCGCGACTGGTTTATCCCAGCGCGATGATGGCCGTCCTGATGGTGGCGTGGATGCTGAGCGCTCCCCGGAGCGAGGCTCTGGATGGTTGGGATGAGGTGGAATATCCGTCGTCCGAGTTTGCCCAGATGACCTTCTCGAATGAAGGTGAAACCGCTCTGGATGACCCCATGCTGGATGACCCCATGATCGATAATTTAAGCGATGCGCTGGAAGTTGCACCGGTAGGCGCACAAAAAGAGTATTAGCCATGGCCTCTGAAAAAAAACGCGCAGCCTTGTTTGTGATACTGGTATTCCTCTGCGGCGGCCTCAGCGGCGCCGTGGCCGTGAACTTGTGGGACCGCGTCCGGGTATCCGCCGATGCGGGCGTCGCCGCGCCTTCCGGCATGGATGTCAAAGGGCAGCGGATTCCCTCCACGACGCGCAAGCGAGCGGTGAGTTGGTTCGCCGAGGAACTCGCGCTGGGGCCTGAGCAGAGCGATCAACTGGCCAAGATTCTGGACGAGACGCGCGCGGCCTACAAGGATCACGAGCGCGAGATCGACGAGATCCGCCACGAAGCACATAACCGCATCCGCCGCATCCTCAGCGATCAGCAGCGCGCCAAATTCGGTGAACTGTTGGCACAACGCAAAGCGCAACGTGAACGCCGCGAAAAGCAGAGCAAGCTTTCCAGCAAGTAAGCTGAACACTTAACCGCAGAGGACGCAGAGGTACGCAGAGGAACGAAATAGAAAGTAACAACGTCAGATAAAACCGCCAATCTTTCCTGGTTAGCTTTTCCTGGTTAGTCTATTTTGTGTGTTGCCGGTCCCCTGTGCGTACCTCTGCGTCCTCTGTGGTTAGGATTTTTGGAACGAAATTATGGAACCATCCTTGCTGAAACAACTCGTCGAGTCGGCCGGAGCCATCACCGATGGCTTCAAGCTGACCCTGCGCACCATGCTGCGCCCCACCGTTACCGAGGACTACCCGGACGAAGCGCCGCACTTCACCGAGCGCTACCGCGGCCTGCACGTCCTCCAGCGCGACGAGCAGGGCCTGGAGAAATGCGTGGGCTGCTTCCTGTGCTCCGCAGCCTGCCCGGCCAACTGCATCTACATTGAGGCCGCCGATAATACCGCCGAGCGCCGCATCAGCGCAGGCGAGCGCTACGCCGAAGTTTACAACATCGACTACAACCGCTGTATCTTCTGCGGCTATTGCGTCGAGGCCTGCCCCACCGACGCCATCACCCACGGCCACGGCTTCGAGCTGGCCACCTACAACATCACCGACCTGATCTACCGCAAAGAGCAGTTGCTCGCCAACCCTCCCGCCGCTGACAACTCATCGCAATAACCCCGCTGTACCAGCCCACAGAGCCGCAACCGTAAGGGAGCGGACCCGTTCAACAGGTATTAGTGACCGTTGCAAGGGTCTGCTCCCTTAGGTAGTGGGTCCGTTTGGGCTCTAAGGTAGGGGCAGGCCTCCAGACCTGTCCGCCAGAGGGCAGGCAGGAATGCCTGCCCCACTTAAGCCCCATCGACAACTGATTGAAACTGACCCACCACCCTCCTTTACGGTCGCTGCTCCGTTTGGTCCCGCCACAGGAGCAGGACTGACTAGTACTATTGACCCCCAATGAAATGAGCCCGTCGGGCGATGGTTGATTACGCCGCCCCCGGTGAGAATCGATTTGTGCCTGGAAGAAACAGCTTGATGCTGATTCCAATCCCCGCCGGACGCAGAGGAGCAAGCGAAATGAAAACGAAATCTTTAATAATGGCCATCGTAATGCTGGCGCTGACCAGCCTATCTTTCCCGTCCATCGCCGCGGCCAAGGATGCCGTGTGGTCCTCGGTGGACTCGAGTTCGGTGAATCCGTCGTTGGTTTCATACCCGACGCCCGACTTTGTAATGAATAACGGGAATCCCCTGTCCACGGGAACTTTCGCGGTAGGCACCATTCAATTGTTCTATACGTTTGATGGGACGTCCTTCCCCTCCGGGCCTTATACCAGTTTTGAGCTGGACCTGGGAATCAAGATCGGCCCCACCACGGGCCAGGCGACACGCTACACCGTGAATCCGCTGTTGCTGGAGCAAATCGGCTCGAAAAATATCGTGCTAAGTCCGGTTCCGGCTTCCTTCTCGGTGCCGAACAATCTTTGGACGGGCAGTTCCGTGATTGGCATCTCCATCGACCCGGCGGTGGCGCTTGATCCCAGCCTCAATGAAGATGGCGATGAGTTGGTGGCCAACCTGCGCATGACCACCCCCAACGGCAGCTTTTTGGACACTGTAACCAATGTCCAGGTGCATATCAAGCTGGCGCATCCCACTTCCTGCCTGCGCCTGTTCAACTTCCTCACCGACCAGGGATTCAGCACGCTGATTAACACCACCAACGTCAATCTGGGCGGTCCGGCCAACAATAAGAAAGTGGTGGGAACCAACCCGCACGGTCAGTTCTCCGACAACGTTCTGGTGGTAAACAATTGCGCAACCCCACAGACGTTTGATCTTCAGACGACCATGGATTCGCACTTTGACTTCGGCCCCGGCGGCGCCAACGCCAACGCCGTCTTCACCTTCATGACCAACACCGTGGTGGACCCCAGCCAGTTCAACGCCACCAACTTCGGAACCGGCACCGCGGCCCAGAAGAAACTGTTCCTGCAGAACATCACTTTGCCGACGGGTTCGTCCTTCCTGGTTCGTGTGCATATGGCGCTCATCAAGGGCAATGTTCCAAGCTGGCTGCCCGCCAACGGCATGTTCGACCAGTTCTCGGCGCAGATATTTACTCCGGGAACCCCGCTGGCCAATATCGCCACCGCCATACCTTTCGCGCTGGCCGTGCCGAACCCGGCAACCACGCAGATGGGGTTCACCGTGCAGTAGCCGCAAGTTTCATATCAGATTGCCGATAGAGACATCGAAGGACTCTGGCAAGTCCGGTAACCAATTGGCAAGGAGGTCGCAATGGCAACGCTCGAAGATCTTGGTCGGATGGCTATGGTGGATATCGGCGAGGATCGCCCGCTCGCCACCCGCCCGTTTACCACCAATGAAAAAGAGTCTGCTGGCTGGGGCAAGATGGCTCTGCTGCTGGCGGCCAGCGCCGCTGTTTGCAGCCTGGTGGTCAGCATGAAACATCCGTCCGTCAGGGCTTCCGAAAAAGAATTGCCAAAGTAATTACCCTTTCTCCCGCTCGCTTCTCCTGGTCCCTTCTTCTGCTCAGGGCGCGCCTTCTGTGCTCCCCGTTTGCTCGGTAGTGTGCGATTTGGCGTG
>CAMBEY010000074.1 GCA_945865705.1 Candidatus Sulfopaludibacter sp. SbA3 | reverse complement strand
GGCAGTCGGGCGCGCTGTCCGGCAGCCTCGGATTCGAGGGATGGCGCCGTGACTACAAGACTGTCGGAGAGGAAGCGATCGCTCCTCCGGTGATTTCCAACGCCTTCGCGCTCTTTGGCCTGGAGGAGATCGACCTGGATGCGGTTCGCTTTCAATTTGGCGCGCGGTTTGAGAATACCCGCTACGATCCGGAAGAATTGGAAGCGCGCTCGTTCAACGGGTTATCCGCCTCGGCCGGCGTTCAGATTCCGCTCTGGAAGGGAGGCAATTTCCTGGCCAACTACACTCATTCCAGCCGCAGTCCGGCCCTCGAGGAGCTCTACAACAACGGCCCGCACCCGGGTAATCTGACCTTTGAGATTGGCGATCCGGATCTCGATCTGGAGCGAGCTGACGGAATCGAGTTTTCGCTGCGCGAATCCGCCAGCAGGATTCGCGGCGAAGCGAATTTCTACTACTACGACATTGGCCGTTTCGTCTACCTCGCGCCCACGGGAGAGGAGGAGGACGGTTTGAACGTGGCGAAGTATTCGCAAGCCGACAGCCGCTTCCTGGGCGGAGAGTTAGGCTTGGACCTGGGCCTGCATCCAGACTTCTGGATCAACCTGGGACTAGATGGCGTCAGCGCCAAACTGAAAGATTCGGGCACACCGCTGCCGCGCATCCCTCCGCTGCGGGGCCGCATTGGCATTGAAGCCCAATACAAGAGCCTGCGGATCAATCCGGAGCTGATTCTTTCCAACGCGCAGAACAAGTTGTTTCCCACGGAAACCAGGACGGCCGGCAACGCTGTAGTCAATCTGAATGCGTCGTACACGGTTGCCAGGCAACATGCCGTCCACATTTTTTCAGGGAACTTCTATAATCTGGGGAATCGTCTTTATCAGAACCACTTGTCATTCATCAAGGAGCTTGCGCCGGAGATCGGTAGAGGCGCCAAGTTCACTTACACGATGCGCTTCTTCTAGTGTTTTTTCCGGAATGGAGCATGCGAGCCGCGACCGGAAGGTAGGGGTCAGGTTTAATGCTCATGGATAGGCGTCGAACCTGATCGTTCCGTTGCGGTCGCGGCGATCCTGTTCACCGACAGCATCGGCAAGCGCCTTGCGATTGGCTGGACGATGGGTGCGGTAGTCTCTGCCTTGGGAGTTTACTTGTCGCTGGCGATCGATCTGCCCACCGGCGCTACCATCGCTTGCACTTTCGGGGCTGCCTTGATCGTGATGGCTTCCATGCGAGCAGTTTTCTTTCGCCATTAACGGAGTTCCCGTCTCTGCGCGAACGCAGCAGAGGCAAATCGTAGCTTCCGTGAATTGCGTGCTAGGCCCGAGCCGCTGTTCAACAATCGGTCGAGAACAGCAGTTCTCCAAATTCATTGTGAGATTTTGCGGCTTAGGGGAACACTTCCTAGGAAGTGTTCCCGAGTCCTTCCCCAAGTATTGGGCCCCAAGTACTGTGGATCGGCTACCGATTGTTCCAATGTCTCGGGATGGTTGCTTACAATACTGAGCAGTCCGTCACTCGGGTCACCTCTTCGTTGAGTTGTTCAGACTAATGAAATCAAATAGATATCCGCTATTGCTTGTGATGCAAAGCAGAAACCATTATTAACATTAGAGTGTGCTAATTCTCAGTATGCTGCCTGCGAGTAGTGTGACTATTGGCCGTGCCTCCGTGAGTGTGCAAGCGGTCTCCATGCTGGATAAGAATGGCACCGTGGTCAAAATCCTTCGTTGCTTTGGATCTGTGAATCTTGTTTCCCAGAGTTAACCAGTTAACGTATGTATGCGGTGACGCGGAGGTGAAATAACAGGGAACACCTAGGAATAAGGAAATGCCTTGAAAGGTATTTCTTTTTTCCGATTCCCCAGACTACCTGTCATCGGACGCGGCTTATCGGTAATCTGCGAATTGCCGCATTCTGAATGATAGATATGGACTCCTTCGCCTTGGCCAAGTATTGAAAGGAGGACTTGATTACCGTAGATAGTTGTTCCTGGTAGCGAATGCAAGTCAAGTGATTGCCATCGCGACGGGAAAATTGTAGAGGGACAGAGATGCCTTGTAGAATTCTCTGCTTCCTGATTAGTCGGCTTTTGTCGGAAGGAATGATGCTATTTATCGAAAACCTTCTATGTCAGCAACCGTTGGAGGGTGTAACATCCGCCTGTTCAAGACCGAGCTGTAGAGACTGGTAGCGAACGGCGTGATGACCGCGGTGCCGTTTATCCGCTGCACCTGAAATCCGGCTTGCTGTGAGACGGACAACCCCATTTAATCTTCGGAGGAAAAGCTCGTTTATGCGTTTAACATCAGTCAGAAAAGACCCAACCAGTGCCCCCCTAATTCGTTCTGTCGCATCGCGTGCTAACCATCGTGGTTCGCATCGCTCACGGGCAACCGTCAGCCCATCTGCTCTGAACCCCCTATCACTTTCCGTCCAACCTCGCAAAGAGCCAGACGCAGTGGAACCTGAGTCGGTCAGCAATACGCAGGATCAAACCCAGGTTCGGCATCTCACCGTAAAAGAAGCGGCCTATCGTCTCCACAAGACCCCTGATGCGATCTATTCCTGGCTGCGCCGCGGTCGCCTTCATGCCTGGCAGCCCGGAGGTCCCGGCTGCATGATTTACATCATTGAGGCGTCCGTCGAGCGTGCCATGCATTTTCTGAACAGCCCCGTATGATCCCTGGACAAATTGCTCCTAATTCATTTTCCTGATCTTACTTAATTCCTCCTTGATCCCTCAAGGAACAGCGGGAGACGGGCAGCCACGTGCGCTGACCGTCTCCCGGTCCAGTCCGCACTCCTCGCGTAATTTAATCCTCGCGGCACCGCTTGTTGCCATAGAAAAAATGGGCTTGCTCATTGCAGGGTATTCGACGCGCGAATATGTTTCGATGGAGACCTTTCGTGAACACCAAGCGGTGATCAGTTCGGCAACGGTTTGCCGCGCGTCTCCGGTGAAAAGGGGACTACGGCGAGGGCCACGAGGTATAGCAGTCCGAAGAGACTGGCAGTCACGCTGTAGCCTCCCAATCGGGTGATGAGTACGCCGGCGAACAGCGGCCCGAGAATCGAGACGAAGCGCGACACGTTGAAGATGGTGCTTAATGCTGAGCCACGCACCGCCGTGGGGAACAGCTCGGGCGGGTAAATGGCAAACCAGACGAACTGGCCTTGCGTGTAGAACCCATGAATGAAGGTTGCGATCATCAACGACCACGGCTCGCTGGCCCATAGATAAACGGCAAAGGTGCTCAGCACCGAGCCGCTAAAATAAAACGCCAGCATGCCGCGGCGTCCGATGATGGAGTCAGCCAGATAGGATGCCGCGAGGTAGCCCGGTATCGCGCCCAGGGCGAAGGCCGCGCCAGCGAGCGATCCCCAATGTACGCTGGTGTGTCCGCCTGCGCGCGTAACCGACTCAACGTAGGCAGGAATCCACGTCGAGACGGCCCAGTAACTCACGATTGTCCCGAAGGACATGATCATGCACTTGATGAGCGGGCTACGCAGTTCGGGCTGGCGGAACAAAGCCACCATGGTGAACTGCCGCATGATTTTTTGATCTGCATTGTCTTGCTCCGGCATATCCGTTGCCGCGCGGCTGCGCATCTGTTGGCGCTTTTGCCTCTTGGCCAAGAAGCGTTCGGACTCCGGGACGTTGCGCTTCGTGTAAGCCAGCAGGAAGACCCCCGGTAGCGCGCCGAGAAAGTATGGCCAGCGCCATCCTGCGTCGCCCGTGATGGGCTCCAGAAAAAACCAGAGCATGTTGGCGAGCACGCCACCCACGCCGAACGCCGATTGCATCCAACTCTGTCCCTTGGCGCGCATTCCTTCGGGCCAGGACTCCGCGATGAGTGTCGCGCCCAGCCCCAATCCACCGCCGAGTGCCATGCCCGTTGCCAGGCGCGTAATCGCCAGCCATCCCCAGTGATCGACAAACCCCGTGAGCAGAGTCGAGATGGTGTAGATGAGGTAGCTCCATAGCATGGTGCGCTTGCGACCGATGTAGTCGGCGAGCACGCCGGAGGCCATGCCGCCGATGGAGCGGCCCGTCATGGTGGCGGCAAAGATGATGCCCGCATACTCGGCGGCATGGGCCATCTGTCCCGCTGGAAGAATGTCGCGCAGCGCTGGAGTCAGTGAGACGAAAAGGATGAACGTTTCGTAGCCGTCGAAGAAGCGTCCGAACAGGCTGGCGAAGAGAATGTGCCAATGATGACGCTCCAGCGTTGCCCGGCCTGTGGTCAGCGGAGGATTAATTGCGGGAGATGGCATTGTGTGGTGATGAAGTCCTCGTAAAGTGGATAGGATAACCCAGTCCACCGAGTGAGCGATAGCTCGCAACGGTACAGTCCCATCACCCAAGCACTCTCATCCTGAGCGCAGCGTAGGATATGTTGTTCCCATCCATTTGGCGAAAAGCAGATAATTCGCAGGGCTCGGAGGACAGTGTAATGGTATTTCCTGCGCTCCCATTCGGGGTAAACTAAAAAGATGGAACGAGTGATTAAACCTTCGAAGACGCTGTCCGGCGCGCTGCGGCTGCCCGGAGATAAATCGATTTCGCACCGCTACGGCCTGCTTGGCGCAATTGCCACAGGCGAGACGCGCATCCGCAACTACGCGCCCGGAGCGGACTGCGCCTCCACGCTGGCCTGCGTTGCGCAACTGGGCGCGGGTGTCGAGCGCAAGCCAGTGAAGACCGCTGATGGCCAGACTGTCGAAGATATTGTGATCAGTGGTCGCGGCTTGCGCGGCCTGACCGAATCCGCGCAGACGTTGGATGCCGGCAACTCCGGCTCGACGATGCGAATGTTGAGCGGCCTACTCGCAGGTCAGAATTTTCGCAGCGTAATCACCGGCGATGAGTCGCTGCAGCGGCGCCCGATGCGGCGCATCATGGACCCGCTCGCGCAGATGGGCGCGAAAATTCAGGCCACGAACGACAACTTTCCTCCGCTGGCGATAGAAGGAACTGCGCTGCGCGGGATCGACTATTTGCTTCCTGTCGCCAGCGCACAGGTGAAGAGCGCGGTACTGCTGGCGGGGTTGCTGGCGGAAGGCGAGACGACGGTTAGCGAGCCGGTCACGACGCGCGACCACACCGAGATCGCGCTGACTCAGTTCGGCGCGAACATCGCGCGCGCCCCGCGCAGGACGATGGTGCGCGGCGGACAGGCGCTCCGTGGTCAGCGGCTGGAGGTGCCTGGCGATTTATCTTCGGCGGCGTTCTTCCTGTGCGCGGCGCTGATACTGCCTGATTCCAATCTCTATCTGCAAGGCGTGGGACTGAATCCGACGCGGACGGAGCTGCTCGATTTTCTTGCCTCGCTTGGCGCAAAGGTTCAGATGCTGAATCTTTCCGAGGTCAGCGGCGAATTAATCGGCGATTTACACGTCAGCCGTGATGGCAATGCAAGGTTGCAGGGTGGTCGCATTGAGGGAGAGATGGTGGCTGGGTTGATCGACGAGATTCCCGTGCTGGCGATACTTGGAACTCAGACGCAAGACGGGCTGGAGTTGCGCGACGCAAAAGAGTTGCGCATCAAGGAGACCGACCGCATCGAGACCGTCGCACAAAATCTGCGTCGCATGGGCGCTGAGATAGAAACGCTGCCGGACGGATTCAACATTCCCGGCAAGCAGACGCTGAAAGGAACCGAACTCGATTCCTTCGGCGACCATCGCATCGCCATGGCCTTCGCGGTAGCCGCATTGGTAGCGCAGGGCGAGTCGCGCATCAAAGACGCCGGCGCGGCCGTGGTTTCGTACCCTGGTTTCTACGATGATCTGAGCCGGGTGTCAGAGTAACATCGCCCCTTTTCCGTTGTTATCCTGAGTGCAGCGAAGGACCTGCTTTCCATTCCGCCGAAAACAAAAGCATATCCTTCGCTGCACTCAGGATGACAATAAAAAAAGCGCTTCCTAGAACTCTTCCTTCAATTCGAGCAGTTGCTGCAGATCGATCTGACGGGCGGGCAGGTCGAAGCGAAAATGTAGCTGCGGCCCTTCGGGCGCGATGCCTAACTGTTTGGCCAACTCTTCACGCAACACGCTGATCTTGCCTCCCAACACCGTCATCAACGGAATCACGCTGGGGATTTCCCGTTCGGGGATGGTGAAGTAATCCTTGTCGAACACCACGAAGTCGGCGAGCTTGCCCGGCTCAAGCGTTCCGATCTGTTGCTCGCGCAGCAGGTAGGGCGCGGCCCACACGGTGGACATCTTCATCAGCGTTACGCGATCCACAGCCTCTTGCGGCGCGACGGTGAGTCCGTCGGAGCGTTTGCGAGTGATGAACGGGTAGTAGCGCGCGAACGCCGTGGGCACGGCTGCTTCCATGCCGTTGCCGCCGCCTTCGTTGGCCACCATCAGGCCGCCGGAGATCATGCTGCGTATGGGCGTGATGCGATCGGCGTACTGCTCGCCGTAGATGCGCAGGTACGCTCCCATGTCTTCAATCTGTGAAGCCCCGCAACTGAATGCCATGCCCAGCCGCGCCATGCGCGGAATCTGATCGGCGCGGGGATAGAAGCCGCAGTGGTCCGAGGTGATGCGCAGCGAGCGGATGTAGTCGAGCGTGATGCTGGGATCATCGGCCATCACTTTGTCGACTATGTCCATAAAGATGTCGAGACTCTTGTCGCCTTTCACATGATTGACGACGTAGCGCAGTCGCGAGCGCAGCGCCGTGTAGATGGAGTCGTAGTAGTGCGTGCCGGGCACGGTGCGGCACAGCTCCAACTTTTTGATCTCCGGCGGAGCCTCAATGGTGCTGCAGAAGTTTGGCGGGTCGGTGTCCAGGCCGCCGAGCGTCACGCCGATGTTCCACATAGTGTCATTGCCGAGGCCCGCGGTGTCGCCGAGGCGGAAGAAGCAGCCCTCGATGTCGGCGGAAGTCATCTGGCAGAAGCGGTGTGTGAAGGCGTAGCGCACGGGGAGGCGGCCTTGGCGCGAGAGCATCAAGTACCCATCGTGAATCGGGAAGCCGGTCGAGTGCGAGCTGAACGTCGTGAATCCCAGGGCGGAGAAGTGGTTGAGACCGTCTTCGAGTATGTCGGCCATCAGCGGCACGCGCGGGCGGAAATATATCTCCGTAAGCAGGGCGCGGCTGAACTGCGGCGTGGTGAGCGCAAGAGCTTCGTTCTCATCAGTCGGCTTGACGTGAAACAGTTTTAGGAAGGCGTCGCGACCCGCGGTGTTCATCAGGAACGCGCCCTCGGATTCGATATAGACAGGAGTGGCCGGGGCCATGCGGTCAAGCTGTGCGCGCGTGATGTGCTTGGCGGAAATATACTCCTTGCCGATGCCGCGCTTCTTGGGGCCGGGCAGATCGATGGTGATCCACTGGCCGGGCTTGAGTTGTGGAGCATTGTCCTTGAGCAGCACCGTAATCCCCGCGGTGAGTTCGGCGAAGCTGCGCCCGCTCACGGTGAACTGCTTGCGGTAAGTGAATATCTCCTGAGGATGCTTGCGCGCCCATTCGCCGACGTAGATGTCATGCAGATGATTGTGCGTGTCAATCAGTCCGGGAACCACGGTGCGTCCCTTCAAATCAAACCTGCGCGTGCGTGGACCGGCGTAAGCGAGTATCTGTGAGTTGGTTCCCAGCTGTTGTATCCGATCACCGCGCACGGCCATCGCTTGATAGACGCGGCCCACGGAAGTGTTCACCTGCGGATCATCCATCGAGACAATCTTGGCGTTGTAAATGATCAGGTCGGGGTACTGCACCAACTCTTGCGGCACCCGCACCATCTGCTGCGCGTGGGCCTCGGCGAGAACAATCAACAGCAGGGAGAGATACAATGCGAGGCTCAAACCGGCTCGGCAGAAATGCCTGATAAGGGGCAGTAATATACGGTCATGCAGGCAAAGTTGCGACATGTGAGGAACACCCATCTCAGGATTGCGTCCGGGTTGGTGCGGCAATCCCATTCATTATAATCCCACTCGTAATGTGAGTTGGGGAAAGTAGCGAAGCGGATTACAATAGGCGCAGGTATACGCAGGTATGGGAGCAGGGACAAGGAGCCACTCGGCCATGATTTCAAAGATTGGAACGATAAGAATCGCTAACCGCCTGATGGGATCGGTGATGGTTTTGGCGTTTGCCGTGGGACTTTGGCACGGTGGCAGTGTTGCGACTGCATACGCCCAGTCCCCCAGCGCCATTCCGGTGGCTATTGTGGCCGGGGAGCCGGTCTTCGAGAAAGAGTTCCAGGTTCAGGTCCGCCCGCAGGTCTATAAGATGCAGTTGCAGGAATACACCTTGCGCAAGAAGGCGCTGGACGAAGTGATCAACAATAAATTGCTAAAGGCCGAGGCGGATCGGCTGGGGATCAAAGAAGACGAGTTGCTCAAGCGCGAGGCCGATTCAAAGATCAAGCCGCCAACGGATGAAGAAGTGGAAGACAACTTCGTGCAAATGATGTTTCAGGGCGGCGGAAACGTCACGAAGGAACATGTCCGCGAGCAATTGCTGCAACAGTTTTTGGGCGAAGTGCGGGGCGAATACTTTGCCGGACTGCGCGCCAAGGCGGGCGTGATGCTGCTGCTCTCGCCGCCGCGTATGCCTGTCGACTTTGATCCCAAGCGCATTCGCGGCAATCCCGATGCGCCCATCACCATTCTTGAATTCTCCGACTTTCAATGTCCTTATTGCCTGCAGGCCTACACCACCGTGAAGGAAGTGCTGAAGAAATACGAGGGCAAGGTGCGGCACTCCTATCGCGATCTGCCTTTACGCGAGGCGGGCGGCGATGATGACGGATCTCCCGGCACCGCCGATGCGGCGAGCTGCGCGCATGAGCAGGGAAAATTCTGGGAGTATCACGATCTGCTGTTCGAGAATCAGGATGATACCGGCAGCCGCGTATTTCTCAGCTACGCGGAGATGCTGAAGCTCAATATGGAGCAGTACGGCTCGTGTCTGGAGACCCGCAAGTATCGCGAGCAGATACAGGCTGATTTCCGCGAAGGTGTGAGCTTGGCCATTCCCGGCACGCCATTTTTCTATATCAACGGCATTCCGCTCAACGGCGCGCGACCCCTGCAAGAGTTCGTCGCAATCATTGACGCGGAGCTGGCCCGGTTGGAGATGGCCGCGAAGAAATAACTCTGCCGAATCCGACTATTTTGTTCTCAGGCCGGCAGCTGCTTTTTCCTGGTAGGAAGTATCCGCATATTTTTCCATGGGTGCGAGCGGCAGCTTGAGCAGATCACTTTCCGCCATCAACTCCAGCACCTGCTGGAAACCCGAGCGGCTGATCGCCGCCTTCGGTATCAATCCCGTTTTCACAAACGCATCGTAACTTCCTGGCCAGGATTTCGGATCGATCTTCACGCGCCGGGAGGCGATGGCGATGGCCTCATCGCGATTGCTGGCATCGAGCAGCCAATCTACCGCACGAATGTAGGCGCGCAAATACTTCACCAGCGTGGCCTCATTTTGTTTGGCCCAATCGCGGCGCGCGCCGCCGGAGGAGCCGGGGAAATCGGGGAAGTGCTCGGCCAGGCTGGTAAGGCGGGTGAGACCATCGGCAACGGCTTCGAGGCTCGCCGGCGGATTCATGTAAGTGGCCTGCGCGCGACCCTCGATCACGGCCTTCATGCGAAACTCCGGCCCTCCAGAATTGCCTTGTATCACGTAATCGCCCGGCTTGAGGCCATTCTGCGCCAGGACTTTGCGATAGAGCAGCCAGTAGCCGGTGGTGAGTTGATCGAGGGCGATGGTCTTGCCGCGCAGGTCGCTGTAAGAGCGGATGCCCGGCACAACGATAAAGTCAAAGATGGGCCGCGAGATGGTCATGAACACGAAGAAGTTCCGGCCCTGCTCGACTGACTTCACGAAATGGTCCGCGGCCTGGTGAGTGATCTCCAACTCACCTTTGGCCAAGGCATCGAGTTGCTTGATGGACTCACCGGTAACTACTACCTTCACGTCCAGACCCCCTTCGCGGAAGTAGCCTTTGGCCTCAGCCACCCACATGGGCCAATTGTTGGCGGATTCGCTGATCACCCCCACGCGCAACGTCTGGGCATGAAGTGTGCCGCCCGCCAGACAAAGAAACAGCAATCCAGCGGTCCAAAATGACCGACTTAAATGAACCATAAATATCCCTCCGAGTAAGGTCGCTAAGGGATGATATACTGCTTGACATGTTTGAGCCAAAGTAATAATGTTTCGTTAGATTTAGCGTCTGTCTTAGGTGCTAGTTTTGGGAAAATTTGTAGCGGTCCTTGCGGATCGACGGAAGCGTGAGCGCCGTCGGATGCGGGCGCGAAGATGCGCGCAATTTCCAGAGCAAACAATGATGTTGCCTCTGCGAGTGCATCGAGTTGCGTGGCGATTGTATGCGTTCAACGGAACAGGACGAATTGATTCGAGTTAAGGGGGCTGAGTATGCGAAGATTGCGAATCTGGCTGGCGATGAGCGTGGTGTTGCTGATGGCTGCAGGATCATATGCCCAGGTAACCACGGGAACAATTTCCGGTGTGGTAATGGATAGTTCTGGGGCGGTCCTTCCGAATACCAAGATTGAAATTTCCAATGAAGGCACCGGGGTAACCCGCTTGGTGGAATCCAACGCGACGGGGCGTTATTCAGCTCCAATGCTTCCGGTTGGCAACTACAAGCTAAACGCAGTGAAGGAAGGTTTCCAGACGGAGATTCGCAGCGGCATTGTTCTGACCGTCGGTCGCGAAGCCGCCGTGGACATTCACCTGCAAGTCGGCGCGGTCTCGCAGACCATTGAGGTTACCGGTGAAGCGCCGCTGGTGCAGACCACCGAAGCCACCGTCAGTTATACGGTGGAGAGTTCCACGATCCGCGAACTGCCGCTCAATGGTCGTGACCTCAGCCAGTTGATCCTGCTGCAACCCGGCGTTACTCAGTCGAACACGGCGGGCGGCGAGGCCTACAACGGTTACGGCAAGCGCATCAGCATCTCCGGTATGCGCGGCGAAGACAACACTTACCTGCTCGACGGCGGCCTGATCGGCGACCATCGCCGGCACATTCCCGCCGGCCCCTCCGGCGCGCTGCTGGGCCTTGAGGCCGTGCAGGAGTTCCAGGTTCTAACCAACGCTTTCGGCGCGCAGTATGGTCGCGCGTTGGGCGGCGTGTTCAACGCCGTGTCGAAGTCCGGCACCAACGAATTCCACGGCAGCGCCTATGACTATCTGCGCAACAGCGCGCTCGATGCCCGTAACTTCTTCGACCGCCAGGAAGAGGAGACCGATCCTCGCCTACCC
>CAMBEY010000073.1 GCA_945865705.1 Candidatus Sulfopaludibacter sp. SbA3 | reverse complement strand
GGCCCGCGCCAAATCCCAACTCATCCCGGAACTATCTAATTGATTCCTCACCTTGGAGTCCCCATGAATAAGTCAGCCGTCCAGGCATTAAAGCACTGGGAACAGCCTGTCTGGAAACCTGCCCGCGGGCAGGCCGGCGCGTTTTTGTTCCTGGTCATCATTCACCTGCTTGCTGTAGTGGGACTCATTTTGTTTCCGCTGCCCGGTTGGCACGTGGTGGCCGGAGCGGCCATGTTCGTGGCCCTCGGCGCGTTGGGCACCACCGTGTGTTACCACCGTTCGCTCTCGCACAAGACCGTTACACTGAACAAGTGGGTTGAGCAGATTCTAATTTTCCTGGCGATGTTCAATGGCTCCGGCGCGCCCGGAAGTTGGGTCGCCTATCATCGCCTGCACCACGCTAAGTCCGACACAGCGGAGGACATCTCCAGCCCCGAGCACGGCGGATTCTGGTGGGCGCACCTGCGCTGGCTCTACCAGCTTGAGCCAATGGATACGAAAAACTGGTGCGCGGAACTCGACCAGAAGAACCTGAACTTCTGGGCGCGCGTGCAGACGCCCATCGTTCTCTTCTCCATTATCTTCGGACTGGCCTTCGGCTGGGTCTGGTTCTTCTGGCTGGGCGCGATCCGGCTGACCTACTCGCTGCACATGCAATGCTTCGTCAACAGCGTCATGCACCTCGGCGACTACGACTCCGGCGACAGCAGCAAGAACGTTTGGTGGCTCGGCCCTCCCATGCTGGGCGGCTGGGGCGAGAACTGGCATCGCAATCACCACTCGGCGGCAGGCTCGGCGCAGTTCGGCCAGCACTGGTGGCAGGTGGACATGGGCTGGTATCTCATCCGCACGCTGGAAATTTTAGGGCTGGCGAGCGGCGTGAAGCGGCCCCGTAATATCTCCTAGACCCTTTCCTCGAATTACATTTACTTCCCTCTCATGTTTAGCGCCCAGCCTCCGATATAAAGATGATGGGGTGTGTCCGGTAATCTTGTTTCCCTCTCCACGATAACCGGCTGACCGAATGCTGATCAAAAAGGGTTTTGTGGATTGCCTGGGAGCAGTTATCAGATTAGCAACAGGGCGATCAAATTATTGGCTCGAAAGTCTTGCGGGAATACGATTTGAATTGCACAATCAGGGGCAGGGGTGCATGCGATGCGACATCTGGAAGGCGAACTCGGCGAACTGCGGCGGCTGCTACTGGAAATGAGCGGGCTGGTCGAGGCCGGCGTGTATCACAGCGTGCAGGCGGTGGTGGCGCAGGATGCCGCGCAGGCCGCACAGGTGTTGAGCAATGAAGTCCGCATCAATCGCATGGAGCTGGAGATTGATGCGATGGCCACACGGCTGCTTGCGCTGGAAGCTCCTGTGGCCGCCGACCTGCGGTTGATCACGGCGGCGATGAAGATCAACACCGACCTCGAGCGCATGGGCGATCTGGCGGTGAACATCGCCGAGCGCGCGCTGTCACTGATGAAACGCAAGCTGGTGCGCCCGGCCATCGACATTCCGCACATGGCTAGCCTGACGGAGAACATGGTGCGCACGGCGCTGGACGCTTTTGTAAAGGCCGACGTGGAGTTGGCGCGCGTTGTGCTGGTCTCCGACGACGCCGTGGACCAGGTCCGCGACACGATCAATGATGAGTTGATCCGGCACATGGAGAACGATCCCACCACGATCCGTCAGTGCGTGGACCTGCTGTTGGTGGCGCGCGTTCTGGAGCGCATCGCCGATCACGCGACCAACATCGCCGAAGATGTGGTGTTTGTCATCGAAGGCGTGGATGTCCGCCATCCCGCCGCCCGCGCCGCCAATTTTTAGCTCCGCTCGTCCCGCCGGTGTGATGTGAGGCTCCGCAATCGGCAATTCAGGGCCGGCCCAATCGTCTCGACCACGCTCCTTTCCAATATCTCCAGTCCCATCCAGTGCTCACCATTTTCACGGTTCACTATCACCCGAACGCGATAGTGGTATCATTCGTTTCGGGAGAGGACATGGGAGACTCATGGGGAGACAATGATGCGACGGCTCATTTCGCAACAGCGAATTCAGACTACTGTGCAAAGGCTCGCGCGGCAGATTGACCGTGCGTGCCGGGAAAAATCAGTGACCGAATTGATGGTAGTTTGTGTGATGGACGGAGCATTCATTTTTTCCGCCGATCTGGTGAGAGCCATGCGCACGCCTACGCGGATTGTCTTCTTGCAAGCGAGCTCCTACGTTGGCACGAAGAAAGGCGCAACGGCCACGGCGACACTGCCCGCTTCGTGGCGCGGGTCTTTGCGCGGGTCTTTGCGAGGAAGTCCCGTACTGGTGGCGGACACTATTTACGATACGGGGCGGACCATTGCGAAGATCGTCCGCGAAGTGCGGCGCGAAGTTCGGGGCCACGTCCGGGAGAAGACGAACCCGGTGTGGCTGGCGGTGCTGATCGAGAAGCGTGGCAAAGCCGCCGTTGCAGCGAACGATCAAGCCCAGAAAGTTTTCACGGGGATTCAACTCTCCGGCGATCCATTCTTGATTGGGTACGGCCTGGATGTGGCTGGCGCATTCCGGGATCTCCCGGATATTACCGAATATCAAAAGATAGAAACCCGGCCGGACAAGCCAGAAGGGAATAGGAAGCAACGTGCCAACTAATACACGTCGGCCACGACCTTCTTCGCAGGACGTTGGCGTGCTCTATGAAGACGAAGCCGTGGTCGCTCTCGATAAACCAGCGGGATTGCTTGCGGTGCCCGCCGCCGTGCCGGGACCCAGGAAGCCTTCGGCCTGGTCGCTGTTAACCGCGCAGCTTGGGCGGAAAAAACAGCGGGCCTACACCGTACATCGCATTGATCGGTTCACGTCGGGGGTACTGCTGTTTGCTAAGACGGAGCGTGATCGCGATGGGTTGGTGAGGCAGTTTTTGGAGCATACGCCGGTGCGGGTATATCTGGGCGTGATTCGTGGGCGTCTGGAAGATAAGTCTGGCACTCTGGTGCATTACTTCCGTCGCCAAGGGATGCACCAAGAACTGTGCAATGAGAAGGATCCCGGCGCAGCGCGGGCTGAGCTAAACTATTTCGTGGAGAAGGCCTTGCGCGGAGCAACGCTGGTGCGTGTATCGCTGGTTACCGGTTTGCAGAATCAGATACGCGCGCAATTTGCAGCGACCGGCCACCCGGTTATTGGCGACCGGAAGTACCGCGCCGAAGAATCCGCGGAGCGGCGTATTGAACGTGTCGCGCTGCACGCCGCGCACCTTGAGTTCACGCATCCGCGCTCCGGTCGCCAGATCTCCATCGACTGCCCCCCGCCATCTGACTTGAAAAGTCTCATCAAAGGATTGTCCTATCCTGTCCCCCCTCCACGCGCGGGGAAAACATCCCGGCCAGGTTGAAGCGCTGAAAGGACTGTCGTTGACCGAGCTTGGGATTCTAATGCCAATCGAAGCGAGACCAATCGAAGCAAGAAAAGATACCCTGTCCCCCAATCCTATTTCAAGCTGGACGTTTTCCCGGGGCAGGTCAGGGGAGGAATAGATCAAAATGCGATGTCGAAAAACCTTGAATAGGCAGTTCCTATCGGGAATAAATACAATTTGTGGCGCAATGGTTTTGTCGCTGTTGTTGTTGCTGATCAGTGTTCCCGGAGTGTTTGCGCAGACGGCTCCCACTTGCGGGTCAGAATGCCCCAATACCCAGATCGAGCCATTCCGCATGATTGGCAATATTCATTGGGTTGGACTCTCCGATCATGGCTCGTTGCTTATCACCACGCCGGAAGGGCACGTCATGGTGGACACTGGAGCCGAGGAGTTCGGCGGATGGGTCCGCGAGAATGTGCAGAAGTTGGGATTCAAGTTGCGTGACATTAAGTACATCATCAGTACACATGGTCACGCGGATCATGTCGGGGGGTTCTCGGTGATGAAGGAGGCAACCGGCGCAAAGTTATTGACCGCTGCCGGTGATGCTCCCGTGCTCGCCGATGGCGGCAAGAGCGATTTCCGTTCTGATACGGAGATGTTTCGCCCGGTGAAAGTCGATCAGACATTCAATGATGGATTTCAGCTCCGGCTCGGCGGCACGGTTCTAACGGCGCATATCACTCCCGGACACACTCGCGGATGCACCACGTGGACCACCACGGTGGAGGAAGACGGGAAGAAGTACGAAGCAGTGATCGTCTGTCAGGTGGCCATCGCTGGGGATCGCGCGCCGCTGGTGAAGAATGCCAGGTATCCCGCCATCGCCGACGATTTCGAGAAAGCCTTCCGCGTGCTGAAGAGCCTGAAGAGCGAAGTGTTCCTAGCGCTGCGCTCGACTACGTTTGGTCGAGAAGCAAAGTTAAAACGTATGCAGGCGGGAGAGAAACCTAATCCATTCATCGACCCTAAGGGTTTGCCGGCGTATGTAGTGGAGTACGAGAAGCGGTTTCGTGAGCAACTGGAGCAGGATCGGAAGAAATATTAGTTATAGCGAGTGAGTGGGGGTGACTTATGGCGAAGGGCTGCAATAAACTTATTGAGTCATTGATATTTGTTGCGGCCATGCTAATGGTTGTGAGTGGCCAGCAGTCACTTGCGCAGGCTCCGGACGAAATATTCTATAACGGGAAAGTAGTTACTGTCGATGCCGGCTTCAGCATTCAGCAGGCGTTCGCGGTGCGGGATGGACGGTTCCTTGCGGTCGGCGACAACGCGGCGATACGGGCACTAGCTCAGGCAGGGACGCGGCAGACGGACCTGAAAGGCCATACCGTCATTCCCGGCATGATGGACAATCACAATCATCAGTATCACGCCGGACTGGTCATGCAGCGGGGCATCCCAATGGCGGGCGTGAAGTCCATTGCCGAGATGCAGCGCCGCATTGCAGAGGCCGCTAAAACAGCGCCCGCAGGCAGCGTAATCTATGGCCAGGTGGGTTGGACTCCGAATGATCTGGCGGAAAAAAAGCCTCCAACTCGAGTGGATCTGGATCAGGCCGCGCCCAACAATCCAGTGGTGGTCTATCAGGCTCGCGGGCTGGCCTACCTGAATACCGCCGCCTTCATCAAACTGGGAGTGACTCGCAATACGCAGACGCTGGGGCGCGCTGCGATTCCCAGGGATGCCGCGGGCGAGCCTCTGGGAACGCTGCAAGGCTCGCCGTACTCAGTGATCGGCCCTACCTCCAATGTCGGCAAGCTCACGATCGATGAGAAGAAGTCACTGATCACCGCCGTACAGAAGAAGCAGCTTGCTCGAGGACTCACTAGCGTTCGTGACTTACAACTCACTCCTGATGCTATGCGGGCCTACTATGAGTTATGGCGCGAAGGCAAACTGATTCAGCGAGTGAGTATGGGTTTGGAAGTAAATCCCGACGATGCCCCCGACGTGGAGAAAATGCTGGCCCCCTGGGGCGTAGGAACCGGCTTCGGCGATCACTGGCTGCGCCTCGATGGCATCGCGGAATTCAATCCCGGCACCATGCTGCGCGAGTCACTGACGAATCAGCCGGGCAATACCGGCGCGCCTAACGTGGATATGGAGAAGTACAAGGAGGCCATCTTGATCGCCAATCGCCATGGCTGGCGGCCTTCCCCGCACGTCGATGGCGACAAGGCGCTGGACCTGGTGCTGGACTTCTACGAGGCCGCCGACCGGGAAAGTTCGATTCGTGACAAACGCTGGATCGTGGAGCACGCCGCGCTGTCGCATCCCGATCAGATGGAGCGCATGAAGAAACTAGGCGTGCTCATCTCGGCGCAGATCCAGCCAAACGAGGGTGCCGCGGGAATGATGGAGCGGTGGGGAAAGGCCCGCGCCGAGCGCGCCGTGCCGGTGCGGGAGTGGCTGGATCACGGCCTGATCGTCTCCAGCGGCAGCGACTGGCCCGGCCCGGATAACAACCCATTTTTGGCGATCTACTTCTATGTGTCGCGGCACGCCCACGGCTACGGGCCTATCGGTCTCGGCCAGAAGGTAACGAGGGCGGAGGCCTTGCGGATGGCTACCGTCAACAATGCCTACATGACCTTCGAGGAGACCGTGAAAGGCTCAATCGAGGCCGGGAAACTGGCCGATTTTCTCATCCTTTCCGCCGACCTGATGACCGTCCCGGAAGCCGAGATTCCGGCAATCCACCCGCTGGCAACCTATGTGGATGGCATCAACAGGTACAAGGCGACTGAAGCCAACTTCTAACTCATTTCGCCGGCCTTCAGAGGGTCGGCACCGAGTGCTGTTTTCGGCCATTTTAATCCGCTTGACATCCACTCCTAGCCGGGGTATAACTCAATCACAAATAAGGGATTGGTCCGTTTCTCCAGGCACGGCTGAAGCGGCGCGAGAGGTGGTCAAAGCCCGCATGCTTTGGAAGCTACGTAAACTAGTTGTATGGTTCGCAATCGTAGTGTGCCCGCTTGGCTCGTTCGCCCAAGAGATGGCATCTGTTGGCTCTGAAACTTCCCCAGACACTCACAGGACGTTACTAAGCCGCTACTGCGTAACCTGCCACAACGAAAAATTGAAGACAGCGCAATTGATGCTGGACACGGCGGACGTGGGAATGCCGGGCGCGGACCCGGCAGTTTGGGAAAAAGTAATCAGAAAGTTGCGAGCGGGGCAGATGCCGCCGCAGGGCGTTCCGCAGCCCGCTCCCGCTGCCCGGGATGAATTGGCTCGCTACCTGGAGACTGCTTTGGATCAGAGCGCCGCCGCCGCGCCCAATCCTGGACGCCGCTCGGCGGCTCATCGGCTCAACCGCGCCGAGTACATCAACACCATCCGCGACCTGCTGGCGCTGGAGATTTTGGATGACTCTCTGCTGCCCGCGGATGACGCCGGAGGCAGCTTCGACAATATTGCCGATGTGCTCACCGTCTCGCCGCTGCTGATGGAGAAATATCTTTCCGCGGCGCGCCGTATCAGTCGTCTAGCCGTGGGCAATCCCGGCATCAACTCCGAAGTGGGCGCCTACAAGGTCTCTGAATATTACAAGCAAGATGATCGCGTCAGTGAAGACCTGCCATTTGGCTCACGTGGCGGGATTGCCGTCCGGCACTACTTTCCGCTGGATGGTGATTACGTAATCAAAATCAGGCTGCAGCGCACCGAGACGCTCTTAGTGCGCGGCATCGCCGAGCCGCACCCGCTGGATGTGCGACTCGATGGAGCGCGGCTGAAGCTTTTCACCGTGGGCGGGGATCATAAAGGCCTGGCCGATGGCATCGGCGCGCAGGATACGATTTCTCCCGACGCCATTCAATCCGAGTACGAACGCAGCGCGGACACGCCGCTGGAATTCCAGGTTCCGGTGAAGGCAGGAATGCACGCCCTGGGCGTTACCTTCCCCAGCGAATTCGCGGCGCGGGAAAACATTCGCGATGAACCAACCATGGCGGTCGCCAATCTGACCATCACCGGGCCGGTGGAAGCTAAGGGTCCGGGAGATACGCCGAGCCGCGCAAAAATATTTTCGTGCAGGCCGGGGCAGGAAGTAGAGGAAGAGGTTTGTGCGCAGCAGATATTAACCAGGCTGGGTCGGCTTGCCTACCGCAGGCCGCTGACAACCGTTGACACGGATGAGTTGATGGGCTTGTTCCGGCAAGCCGGCAAGCTGTCCGGCCAGAACGAGTCCGCCGCGAAAGATCGCGACCGGTTTGAGGCGGGCATCGAACTGGGCGTCCGCCGTCTGCTCATCTCTCCGGAATTTTTGTTTCGCATCGAGCGCGACCCGTTCGACGCTAAGCCCGGCAAGTCGTACAACATCACCGATCTCGAACTAGCTTCGCGCTTGTCATTCTTCCTGTGGTCCAGCATCCCGGATGATGAACTGCTCGCGGCGGCTGAGACCGGCAAGCTGCGTGAGCCGCAGGCGCTCGATCAACAGATTCGGCGCATGTTGGCGGACAGTCGCTCCAATTCACTAGTGCAGAATTTCGGTGGCCAGTGGCTTTATCTCCGTAACCTGAAGACGGTGGATCCCTCGAAGGATATTTACCCCGATTTTGACGAAAATCTGCGCGAGGCGTTTCGCGTGGAGACCGAGATGTTCTTCGCCAGCCTGCTGCGCGAGGACCGTTCGCTGCTGGACCTTCTGCGCGCGGATTATACCTTTGTCAATCAGCGGCTCGCGGAGCACTACGGCATCCCCGGCGTGGTGGGGAGCCGGTTTCGCCGCATCGCCCTTACTGACGATACGCGACGCGGGTTGCTGGGGCAGGGCAGCTTTCTTACTGTTACCTCCATCTCCAATCGCACATCGCCCGTGGTGCGTGGCAAATGGGTATTGGAGAACCTGATTGGCACGCCGCCGCCGGAGCCACCCGCTGCGGTGCCCGGCTTGAAAGAGAAGAATGAGTCCGGGAAGTTGATGAGCATGCGGCAGCAGATGGAACAGCATCGCGCCAACCCGGCTTGCGCTAGCTGCCACAAGCTGATGGACCCGATCGGGTTCGCGCTCGAGAAATTCAATGGCATCGGCGGCCTGCGAACCACCGATGCGGGAGTAGCCATCGATACGTCGGGCGTAATGCCGGATGGCAGCAAGCTCGCAGGACTTGCTGATCTGCGCAAGGTGCTGCTGGATCGTCCCGATCAACTGGCCACCACCGCCACGGAGAAGATGCTGACCTACGCGCTAGGCCGTGGGTTGGAATCCTATGACTTCCCCGTTGTGCGCCAGATCGTGCGCGATGCGGCGGCCAACAACTACCGCTGGTCGAAAATTATTTTAGGAATCGTCAAGAGCGCGCCGTTTCAAATGAGGAGGGCACGAGAGTCATGATGATCTTCAAGAAAGCCATACCAAGGAGAACCTTCCTGCGCGGGCTGGGCGCCACACTGGCGCTGCCGGTGATGGACGCGATGGTGCCCGCCTTTGCCGGGACGCTGGACACGGCGGGCAAACCGGTAACGCGGCTCGCCTACGTTTATGTCCCCAACGGGATCATGATGGACCAGTGGACACCGTCGAACGTCGGCGCGATTACTGAGATGCCGTCCGTCTTGAAGAAGCTGGAAGCCTTCAAGGACCAGTTCACAGTGGTCAGCGGCCTTGATGGCGGCCCCATCATTGAGGGCATGGGCGGCGGACATCCGCGCGCCACGGCCATGTGGCTGACCGGCGTCGATCCCAAGAAGTCCGACCATGACGTGGAGACCGGCATCTCCGTGGATCAGGTGGCGGCGCGCGAGTTCGGCAAGCAGACGCAACTGGCTTCGCTGGAGTTAGGGATTGAGAACGCCGCCGAGCTGGTGGGCGCGATCTCCGGCTATGCTGCGGCGTATGTCAACACCATTGCGTGGAAAACTCCCACCACGCCCTTGCCGGTGGAGCATCAGCCGCGCGCGGTCTTCGAGCGGCTCTTTGGCGATGGCGACACCACGGACCCGGTCAGCGCACTGGCGCGCATTCAGGAGAATCGCAGCCTGCTCGATTCCGTTTCGCGCGACGTGAATCGGCTGCTCGGCGATCTTGGCCCCAACGATCAGTTGAAGCTCACGCAGTATCTCGACGCCATCCGCGACATTGAGCGACGCATCCAGATGGCCGAGCAATCGACCGTGAAGGAAATGCCGCGCATGGATCGCCCCGTCGGCATCCCGGCCTACGATGATCACGCAAAACTAATGTTCGATCTATGGGCGCTCGCCTGGCAGACCGACTTGACGCGCGTCGTAACCTTCATGATGGCGCGTGAGAAGAGCGACCTGACTTATCCGCAAATTGGCATCAATGAGTCGCACCACTCGCTCTCCCACAACCGCGGCTTGCAGGAGCGCATGGACCTGACTGCCCAGATCAACGCGCACCAGGCGGGCCTGTTTGCCTATGGGTTGGAGCGGCTCCGCTCGACGCCGGATGGCGATGGCTCGCTGCTCGATCACTCCGTGATTGTCTACGGCAGCGGCATGGGCGATGGCGATCTACATACGCAGCAGGCCCTGCCCACGCTGGTGGTGGGCGGCGGATCAGGCAAGCTCAAGAATCGCGGCCGGCACATCGTGGTCGCCAAGAATACGCCGTTCGCCAATCTGCACCGCACCTTGCTCGATGTGGTGGGCACGCCCATTGACACGCTGGGCGACAGCAAAGGCACGGTGGATCTGTCTTAACAGATTGTTGAAAAAGTGTAATGGGTGTCATTCCGAGCGAAGCGAGGAATCTGCTTTGCGGATCGCGATTCAGAGGGCATGATGATGAACGAAAAATTTACGGTTGCGGCGGCGTCGGCAATTTTTGCCGCTCTGCTTGCCATCAATTTGAGCGCCGCTTCAAGCGTTGATTTGGGGCTGCTGGAATCCGCGCGCGCGGGAACGCGGGAACAGGTGCGCGCTGCGCTGGCGGCGGGAGCCAATGCCAATGAACGTCAGCCGGATGGCGCGACGGCCCTGGCCTGGGCCGTTCACCGCGATGATCTGGAGATGGCGGACATATTGATTGGCGCGGGCGCGGATTTGAACGCCGCTAATGATTACGGAATCGCGCCGCTTTCCATCGCTTGCCTGAATCAAAACGCGGGCATGGTCCGCAAGCTTGCCGAAGCCGGTGCCAACGCCAACTCAGCCACGTGGACCGGCGAGACTCCGCTGATGACCTGCGCGCGCATCGGACTGAACGACGGAGTGGCCGCGCTGCTGAATGGTAACGCGGACGTGAATGCAAAAGACTCGCGCCGTGGCCAGACGGCGCTGATGTGGGCCATCGCCGAAGGCCACCCCGATATCGCCCGCCTGCTCATCGAAAAAGGCGCGGACATCAACGCCCAATCGAAGATGCTTGATGGCTTCACGCCCAAGATTTACAAGACTTATTACGGAACCCTCGAAATCAGCTCGCGCGGAGGATTTACGCCGCTGATGTTCGCGGCCTCGGTGGGTGATCTGGACAGTGCGAAAATGCTTGTCGCGCGCGGTGCGGACGTCAATCACTCCACCATGGAGGACGGCAATACCATGCTGCTGGCCACCGCTAATGGACATGAGGACGTGGCGCTGTTTCTGCTCGAAAGCGGCGCCGATCCCAACTCTAAGGCCGGCGATGGCAGCGATATCACCGCGCTCCACTATGCGCTGCGCGACGGGATTAAGTCGCTGATGGAGAGCAAGGGCGCGGGATTTTTCTCGCAGATCGTGCAGCAGGAGCAGCAGTCCACCACCAAAAAAGAAGAAGCTGGCCCGCTGGATGGCGCCAACATGCCGCGACTGGTAAAGGCATTGCTGGCCAAGGGAGCGGACTCGAATGCCCGCATGGGACTGCCTCCGGCGCGTTTGCGCAAGGGCGGTCGCGCCTACGTGAGCGTGGATGGCGCAACTCCGTTCTTGCTGGCGGCGGCCTCCGGGGATGTTCCATCGATGCGTCTGCTGGCGGAGTCAAAGGCGGATACCAGGCTCGGCACC
>CAMBEY010000072.1 GCA_945865705.1 Candidatus Sulfopaludibacter sp. SbA3 | reverse complement strand
ATGACAGCATAAAGATTTTTTCGGGAACAGGACGATAGGCGTTACTCCAGGAACCAGTTTCTTAGTTTGCCGATGACGTCGCCCCAGACATCACGCATACCATCCGCCGCAATGCGGAAACCGTGATCGGCGCCTTCCACGCGCATGGCCTTTATATCCTGCGCGCTCGCGAGTAACTGCGCGTACATCAAATCGAAATTCTCGATTGAGACGTTTCGGTCAGCCGTGCCATGGGCGATGAAGATGCGCGAGCGCGTACGAGAGAGCGCGTCGATGGTGGAATGCGGCCAGCGGCTGGACCAGTAAATATGCGAGTGTCCCACGGCCTGCCGCGTTGTGCTCAACGGATCGGCGTGAACCGCGGCGATGTCGGCTTCGATCTGCGCCATTTGCTTCTCCGGATCATTTGCCAATGACGCGTACAGCCGACCCTCACGCGCTTTGTGCATCAACTCAAACAGGACTGAAGGGCCGTTGCCGGCCAGTGAAGCCACGTGGGTCACAAACGAATTTTCCGCTGCCACCATTGCCGCAACCAGCGCGCCCTCCGAATGCCCAATAATGAGTATCCGCTTGGGGTCCGCTTGCGGAAGCCTGCGCGCCGCTTGCAACGCAGCGGAGACGGCCTCCACCCATCGCGGCAACGCGCTCTCACGCTGGAACTCCGCCGAGCCGCTGATCGATCCGGGGAAATCATCGCCATTCCCATGCGCGGGCTGCTCGAGGAAAGCGACACCGGGCTTTTCCACCACCACAACATGCGCCTTCGCGGCGAAAGCTTGCCGCACCGTTCCATGCGCATCCACGATGCGCTCGCCCTCGCGCCGGAAGTTCGAGAAAGCCCCTGAACCGAGTACGACCGTCACCAGCGGCAGCCGCTCACGCGGATTACCGGAAACATAGAATGTAATCCGCCGGTTGTATTTGTCTCGCGTGAAGTAACGCTGGTAAGGTATGCCCGCCGGTGATTGCGGATCGGGCTCAGCACGGTATCGCCTCTGCGCTTCGCCCGGCAGGGCGACCAGAAGAGTCAGCAGGAAAGCGGTAATGGCGGCGCGCAGCATAACCTCAAAATAGCACACCGACTGGCGGAAACCGCCAAAAGCGAAGAGCCTGCGGGTGAGAGTACTTCCCGCAGGCCCTTGAATTGTGTGAGTGATAGTCCGATTATCCGAACTGTTTTCAAAACTTCTCGCGGACTCAGCAGTCGCGCTAGTAGATGCCGAAATCCAGAAGATTGAAGATCATATCTTCGAGACCCTTTTCGATCTTCCCAGTCAACGGCTTTACGATCTCGCCCTTTTTGAGATGCTGATCGACTATCTTATCGGCGTCCTCCAGCTTCACCTCGGCGTACCAGACGCGATCCGGATAGACGATCACGTTGGGCCCGTCGTGGCAGCCGCCGAAGCACATATACGGACGCACATCGACGTTGCCGCAGGGATTATCCGCGCCCGCTCCGCCATTCGCCTGACTGCACTCGTTCTGGACTCGCGTGCTGAGGCGCTCCATCACTTCGGAGGCGCCTCGCACACGGCAATCCACATTCATGCAGACAAATACCAGCTTCTTGGCCTCTGCGGGATTTTCCGCCAGCCCAGTTACCGCGCCGGCGTTGCTGGCTGATTCGGGTCCACGATCCACGGAGTTTTCTCCTTTTCGAGATTGATGACGAACTGCACGTCCGCCTCGTTGGGGACCACATCCATCTTGTGTTTCTCGTATTCCTCGGGCGAGAGCAGTTCGCCGGTAACGCTGTAAGGCTGTCCGGCGTACATGCCCACTGCGCGGTTGAACTTAATGTCCGGCATCACCAACTTCTGCTGATCCGGTTTGATGTTCTTGTTGAGCGCATCCACGATGGCCGCGACTTCCTTGTAATACTGGTTGCGCGACACGTCGTTGATCTTGTTCATGTCCGGCGCGGCGTCGAAGAGATGCTCGTCGTAACGGCCCTTCACTCCCCACAGGTAGGCCCAGTAAGCCGTCGAGGACTCGTCCTGGCCAAACAGATCGTAGGCCGTGGAGATCCACTTGTTGAAATATTTCTGAATAATCGCGGTCGGAATCACTCCCGCCTTCACGATGCGCATCAGGCCGGCGTTGCCGGTGAGCAGGTGAAACGCCTCTTCCTGTAGCATGGGCCTCATGCTCTGCGCCAGCGGCGCGAAGGCGCTGCGGCTTAGCATGTTCAGCTGATACTTGCCGTCGCGGTCGATGAAGTCGGTGTAGGTGAAGAAGTCCAGCCAGTTGTTGACCGGCTCGTTGAAGGACCCGAGCAAACGGGTGCGCTCACTGGCGCGGCGCGTGAGCAGGCGCTCGGAGCGCTGCTTGCCGGCGTCGCCGAAGTGCGTTACCAGCAGATAGCCCATCTGCCAACCGTGGCGCATTTCTTCGCGGTTCACGCGCAGCATCGAGTCCAGATCGTACTTGGTGGGAGCGCGCTCCAGCAGACCCTTCTGCTGCTCGACCGAGGCGAACTCGGTGTCGCCCTGGAATTCGATCAGATGCAGGAGCGCGTCCTTGATGCGCTGGTCCGGAATGTCGGAGACCTTCTCCCACTTGCGCTGTCCGGCAAAGTGGCCGAACTCCACTTCGTCGCTCTCCAGCTCGCTCAACTTGGTCTCGAACGTATAGTCCGCGCCAATCAGGTCGGTCGGATAACCGATGTCCACGCGCCATTGATGGAAATAATCGATCCAATCGTCAAAGGTCTGCACCCTGCTTTTCTTGACTAACATCGCTCTGGCTCCTTTAGCGGGTGGCCCGACAGGCCTCCGGATAGATGAATTTCATTGCGATCAAACTGTAACTTTTGACGGCGCATTTCGCTTCCTCATCTCCCTGGCCGGTAACCGGAGCGGAAGCCAAAGCCACCATCTACTTAGAAATTTAATGCAGCTTGACTTTCTTAACAAGTGAAATATAATGCATATCAAGTGCCCGTCGGCAAATCGGAAAATATCAGAGCGGGCAGCGAGGTGCAGGCATGGCGACAGACCATAAGTTTGATGCCGATGGATTCCTCAAGGACCTTGGCCAACGCGTGCGCACTCTGCGCAATGAGGGCGGGCGCAGCATTCACGATCTGGCCGGTCAGGCCGGGTTGTCACCGCGATTCCTCTCCGAGCTGGAAGCCGGTCGCGGCAACATCTCCGTGGCCCGGCTGCTGCGCGTGGCCGGCGCTCTGGAGTTACCACTGCAAAGTTTGATCCCTGCCAACAAGAAAGATGTCTCGCTACGCGGACGCGTCTGGGAATTAGTGGAGGGCTGCGGCGGCGACAGTCTCGATGAGCTGTACAAGTGGCTCTCCGAGCGGCTGCACAAACCCATTCCCCGCTCCATCGCGCTGGTCGGCGTGCGCGGCGCTGGCAAGTCCACGGTGGGGCGATTGCTGGCGCGGCGGCTGGGAATTCGCTTCGTCGAGTTCGACGCGCTGCTGGAGCGGCAGTCCGGCCTGAATCTGGTGCAGATGTTCACGCTGCACGGCGAGGGATACTACGGCCAACTCCAGCACGATGTCATGGAAAAATTCCTGGCTAGCGCCGCTCCCGCCGTGATCGCCACCGGAGGCTCGCTGGTAACTGACCGGGAGACCTGGGCCATGGTGCGCCGCCAATGCCACACGGTCTGGCTGAAGGCGAGAACGCAGGATCACTGGGACCGCGTGGTTGCGCAGGGCGACATCCGGCCCATGCGCAACAATCCGGCAGCGAAGGATGAACTAAAGGCCATGCTGAAAATTCGCGAGCCCCTATACTCGCAGGCGGAATTGGTGATGGAAACGTGGCGGCATCCACCCGAGAAAATTGTTGAGCTGGTGATGACCGGACTGGGGTTGGAGAAAGTAGTGAAGGGAAAGATCGCGGCACCGGGGAATCCACAAAATAATCGTCCGGCAAGGTCCTCCAGTATCCGAACGGAGAGGGCCGCGGGTTGACGGTCTCGAAACTACTCGGGCTGCTCGGACTTCTCGCCCGCGTATTTTCCGGTCAGGTCATTCCCGCGAATCCGCAATAGATCGACAACCATCCGAATGCCATCGCGCAAGACTCTTACCTTGCTTCCCTCGTTGTGAGCCCAGCGTACGGGCACTTCGATGGCGCGAAGCCCGAGTTTGCGGGCCAGGAACAATACTTCCGGGTCAAATCCGAATCCGATGATTTGCTGGCGCGAAAAAATGGCCCGTGCCGCCGCCCGGCGGAACAGCTTAAATCCACATTGGGTATCGCGATAATTCAACCCAGTCAGGACACGCAACGCAAGGTTGAAACACTTGCCGGCCAGCTCGCGTCGCAGGGATTGGTGAACCTCGATCCATTCACGCTTGAGGGCGCGGGAGCCGAAGGCTACATCGTAACCATCAGCCGTTGAATCAAGTACGGCAGGAAGCAAGCGCTCAACTTCTTCGATGGGCGCAGAGAGGTCCGCATCGGAGAATAGAATCAGGTCGCCCTCGGCGGCCAACATGCCGGCGCGCACGGCATGACCTTTGCCGTAATTCGGCGACAACTGGAGTACACGGATGCGGTGTTCTTCGGGGAATAGATTCCGCACCAGTTGCGCCGTGTCGTCCGTGGAACCGTCATCGACCACCACCATTTCCCAGCGGTCCACGCGGCGGCCCAAAAATTCCGCCACGCGGCATACGGTCGCGCCGATGCGTTCCGCCTCGTTATAGGCCGGGATGACCACGCTCAGGAAGATATCTCGGCCAGCGGATATTTGTTGCTCGCTCATCGTTTAGTTGGTCGCTTCCGGCAGCCGCTGCGTTCCCATCCATCGCACCATCAGCGCCGTTCCACATGCTACTCGAACCGGAGTGTGATCTGAAAGTTTACGCCGATCAGGCCATTCTGATCGCGGATGCCCACGACGGAAAGCTTGGGACTGATTAGCCATTCGGCCTGCACGTACTGCTGCTGCGCGGTCGATACGTCAGTAACGTAGAGCAACGTGAGGTTGTTGCGAAACTGCTGCTCCAGCGCCACAGTCGCGCTCGCCGTCCTACCCAAACCGCTGATCTGGGGATCGACGCGCACCCGTCCGGCGCCGAAGATGCGATCGAGGCGCGAACCAATCTGGCTGCTGAGCGCCTGCGACAGGAGCGAGTCCGCGGTTACCTGCGGCAACTGCTGCGACGTGGAGGGCTGCAGCGAAGTCTGCCGACCTCCGCCCGCCACCAATAGCGCGAGAATGTCGCGTGTGGGCAGCGGTGGGTCCGAACGATAGGTTACATTCAGCCGGTCGGGCGGCCCGGAAAAATCCATGGTGATGTCGTATTGCTGCACCCGCGCCTGCACATTCAGATTGAGCACTGGCTCGAAGCGGAACGGATTGAGAAACGATATCTCGCCGCGGTTGATGGTGTACCGCTTCCCGGCAAATTCAATTTCGCCACCCAACACGCCAACGCGGCCTAGTATCGCGGGCTGCTCTCCCGTGCCCTGAATTCGGGCCTCCACCACGGTTTGCAGATTGCGCGCCGTGCGCGTATCCAGCCGAACTTCGGGAGCGGAGTTGACGGCGAGGTTCAACCGCAGGTTGCGCAGGAACGGAGAATCATTGGATGGAACTGGACTGCCGCGTCGCCCCAGCAGAACTTGCGCCAGATCATTGGGCGGGGTTACGGCCTGGCGCGCAATGGTAACCCGGCCTTCCAGCAAGCTTGCACGAGTCGAGCCGGTCCAATTCAACTGTCCATCGACCCAGGTGTTCAACTCCTCTGGATAGCGTATGCGGACATTCCGAACCGTGCCGTTCAGGTTGAACTGTATGCCTGCGCCTTGGCCATAGCGCACGTTGCCGCCGATCAGAAGTTCGCCGCCGCCGCTCTCGGCGCGGAATCCCTCCAATTCACCGCGCGTGCCGTCGAAGACAATCGTGCCGCGGATAGCCGCCAGCGAATTCGCCAGCCTGCCAAACTGCGCGCTGCCATTTGCCACCTGTAACCGCCCGCGCCACTGCGGCCTGCGTAACGTACCGGTGATTTGCGCGTCGAGTAGCGCTTGCCCCTGCGTGGAAACTTGCGGGTCCAGCTTGCTGAGCGCGGCCAAATCGAGCTGCCCCTTGGCGGCTAAGTTCATCACCGGGTCGGAGACGGTGCGAATGGTGCCGCTGGCGGTGAGGTCGACTTGATCCCCAATGAGATGCAGTGAACTAATCTGAACCAGCTGATTCGCATAGCGCAATCCGACTGGCCCGCTGGTGTGCATGGAGACACCCGCGCGCGTTACTTCCAGCCGCGTGACTTCGCCTTCGCCAACAATAGATTTCGGGTCTTGCAAGTTGCCTGCGATGTTTGCCGTGGCATCAAGCAGTCCGTCCAGTCCTGCCGGCGGCTCCTGCTGCCCTGCCGGCGGCTCTTGCTGCCCTGCCGGCGGCTCTTGCTGCAACGAAACAAGCGACCGGATTGCTGCGTTGCGCAAGTCGATTCTCGCCGCAAGAATTCGAGGCGCAGCGAGACCCACTTTCCCACTTCCGGCAATTTCACCGCCGAACAGCGAGCCGGCGGATATCCAATTCACTTGCGTCCGATCCGAATCGAACTCAATCCTCAGCCGCCCGTCGCGGAGCGCACCCAAGCCCGCATCGCGCACGGTGAGTTCCCCGCGTAGCTGCGGACTCTCGAATGTCCCACCGCCCGAAATGCGACCGGAAAGAATCCCGTTGGGGACCAATGGCGAACCGGCTAGACGGCTTTGGAGCATCCCCAACTCCTTGATGGAGATGTCCGTGGCGGTCAGGTCCACATCAAACTGCCGCTGCGCGAGACGCACCACGGCACTCCCGCGTAGTGTGCCGCCTTTTTCGATCCGCAGAGGACTGGCCGTGATGACCGGGCCGGGATCGAAGCGCAGTTCGGCGGTGAGGCGCGAGAACGGCTCGTCGTAGATGGTTCCACCAGTCATCTGAAGGCTGGCCCGGCCGCTTGGATTTTGCCTCGTCCCGGAGGCGTCAAAGGTGGCCTCCATCATTCCGTTCACCGGATAGTTGGAACCGGCCAATGATTGGAGCGCAGTCAGCGCCAGTCGATTAACGCGCCCTTGAGTGCGGAACACGCTGGCTGGAACAAATCGTCCATCCTGAAGCTCCAGAAACAGGTCGAATTCGGCCAGCGCCTCGCCGCGCCGGAGGCGGCCCGAGGTGATCTCCAACTCGGAGCGGCTACGCGCCGGGCTGGGGGGAACCTGTGCGGCATCATTGGACTGCACACTGCGATGAAAATTCAAGCTACCCGTGAATTGGTCCCAGCGCGTTTGCTCATACGTTAGGCCGGAGAATTCCACGGGGCCACGCAGACGCGCATCGCGCCATCCTCCACTCAACTGAACATCAGCATTTAATTTTCCATCCAGGGTCAACGGCAGTTCGCTGAAGCCTCGCCAGAACAACTCCGCCATCGGCTTATTCACGTCCAATTCGGCAGACTCCAGGCCGAGTTGCATGGAGGATTGCTGCTCCTCCAACCAACCACGCGCAGCAAGACGGGTGCCCGGCAGATGAATCACCACATCCACGTCTTCGAGTCGACGATCCTGAACCAGGTAGGTCCCCCTCAACTGGCCATTGATAGGAACACTTCCTTCAGGAATAGTCGCGGATGGCTGCACATTCAAGTCAGCATCCAGCCGCATGTTGCGCACGATACGTGTTGGCCGTGGGCCGGAAGTGTATGCCGACTGAATTAGTTGCGAAGAGAGATCCGCTGGAGCATTTTCAAATGACACGTGAACAGGGCCAGACAAATCACCGGACCAAGGCAAGCGGGTTAAATCCACCGGCAGCGTGCGTATGGCCTGCGCCGCCTCCGCAAAACCGATCCGCTCGACTTGCAAAGCGGAATCGACGAAGGCGATGCCATTCTCCCATTTCACTTTGGCGCCCCCGGTCATCTGACCACCCGCTGCGGCGATGTTGATGCTGCGAAGCTCTACGTGGATAGGCTGCGGACCGCTCGCAGTCGCAGCGGTTTCTCTATTTACGGTCAACTCCGAGCGGAGTCGCCACGGCAGGTGTTCCCAATTGCGAATCCCGGTGCGGGAAGTATTGACCGTAAGTGCGCCACCAAGGTTCCAGCGTTCACTGCTGACATCCCCTTGGCCCTGCCAGCGAACATCCCCCTGCCAGCCGCGCGCGCGGATCAGTCCGCCAGCTTCCTGCCAGTCGAGCTGCAAATCGTAAGTCATCGACAGGTCCAGGCTGCGATAGCTGTTTACTTTCACGGTCGAGCGGATCAGTGATTTCCCGGCGCGCAGTTCCATCGCCTGCACCTCCGCGCGCTGCGGGTAAAAATGAAACTGCACGGTGCCAGATAAAGGCAGCGTCGCCGCATCACGAAGCTGGAACGTGCCGTCGCGCAATGCGAGAGAACCCCGATAGCCGAAGTCTTTGACCGCGTCCGTGGCAGCAGCGTACGCCAGACGCAGATCCACATCACGAGACTGAAACGCCAGCGGCACGCGATGTTGGTTCCAGTCCAACAATCCGTCGATTACCTCAATTGTGCCGATGCGCAGTCCAAACAACTGCTCGGCCCAGCCTCCCTGCTCGTCTGGCCGTGGCGGCAGAACGGGCAGATTGTTCGAACCGTCCTCGTAGAACTCCAGACGAATGCGCGGCTCAGTCAGCTTGATGGAGTCGAACTCCGTGGCCAGTGTCCAGACGGAGAGCAGAGTCCAGGACGCTTCCACCTCGCGGGCCGCAAACAAGGGCGCTTCCTCTTCGGAAGTACTATTTGTCCGCACTCTGCCGCGAACCACCAAATTTCCCAGGCGTGCGCGAAGATTGGTCCAGTCGAACGCGAACTCATCAAGCTCCACTTGAACACCCAACGTCTGCGTGAGCCCGCTGACAATGCGTTGGCGAATCGTCTCCTGAAACGCGTCGCTCTGGAGATACGTAATTCCCGCCAATAGCAAAGCGACGACGAGCAAGCCACACACCACGACGGCACGGCGCAAGGGACGTCGTGGCATGGGCTGGACTACAGCTTGCGCTGGATTCGTTTCGCTCACTAAATACATTCCCTCAATGGCCTAAATTACTTCCCTTCGACTGGCTCGGCAGTCGCGCTTCGCTAATCGAAAAAGCGGACACCACGTTCGCGGCGCAGATTCACCAGCCATGGATCCAGAAGCTTGTTGATCTCCCGCTGGATTAGTATCTCTTCGATCTTCTCGCGCACCTGGTCCAATTCCGGAGGCGCTGCGCCGGATTGCCCTGCCTGCTGCGTCTCTTGAATCTGAGGCACGAGTTGCTCGCGATAATAGGCTTCCACCTGCTCAACTGGAATGTGGACTTGCGGACGCAGGGAATAATCCACGAACAACATAATGCGCCGTTCGCGCCGCATCCGCGCGCGCAGCATCTCCTCGGAAAAACCGTAGAGGACAAGAGTCTGTGCGAACTCCTCGGCTGTCGAATAATTCCTGCGCAGTTCATCGAGCATCCCCTCCACCTTGGAGGTTTCATCTTCCATAGCTGGCTCGTCGAGCGGCGCGCGGTCGCGCAACTGCTCAATTACAAGCTGGTCAGCCAAACGCGAGATGGCAGGCCGCAGAGTTTCCAGGGCGAGAGAGTCTTCCATATTAATCTGCAACCGCGAATCGCCGGAAAGCAGCGCTTGGTAGTTGGCCTCCACCACAGCGGAATGAAACGAAATGGCCTTGCCAGCGGCGGTGGCCACGATGCGGTCCACCACTTCAGCAGACGTGTTCACCGGACTCCACAGGAGAACGCCGAGCATCTGCACGACCGCTAATAGGTATCGCAACTTCATCACTTTCCTCAAAATGTTTGGCCCACGCTGAAAAGGAATTGCCACCGCGAGAGCCGCCGTGTCTCCGTTCCCGTGTCAGTTACCACAGGAAACCGCGTGGGGTTGATGGTGTAGCCGACATCGAAGCGGATGGGCGCCACCGCCGTATCATAACGTGTGCCGAAGCCGATGGCGTGCGTCAGATAACTAAAATCAGAGGATTGATCCTGAGTGCTCTTCAGGGAAATTTCCCGGACACTGGAGAACACATTGCCCATATCATGAAACAGCACGCCCATGATGCTTTGCCACACAGGGAAGCGCAGCTCCACCGTGTTCAATAGCAGTGCGTTTCCACCGACCGCAAAACCCGTGATCAAATCCCGCGGGCCAGCCTGATTCAGCCCGTACCCACGATGTGTGCTGCCGCCGCCGGTGAAGAACCTCTCGGAGATGGGGATGGCGCGCGTGGCGACTTCCTGTTGCGTATCGGACATCTCCGCGCCGGGAATTACAAATATCCGCTCCTTGCCGAAAGGTGTCTGCGCGCCGAACTGTGATGACCGCACCAGCGTCAACCCTTTGGGCAGACGGTAATAGGATGAATGCTGAATCAGGCCGCGAACAAAGCTGGCCTCAGAGGCAAACTGCCGCGCCGCGACAGCCAGGTCAAGCGAGAAGAACGCACCTTGCCGGGGGCTGCCGGGTGAATCGCGAGTGTCGCGCAGCCAGGTCAGTCCCGCCAAGCCCACCAGCACGGGCTGACTAACCAGCGGTATCTGGTCGCGCGAAATGCGCAGCGAGTTTTCATCCACGGAGACGCGCCGGAAGGCGTAGCGCGAAAGCACCGTGGTGGCGCGCGAACGCCGCATCTCAAACTGCAGCGAACCCTCCCAACGTTTCGCGGTGAACGTCGTCACATCCCTTGTTTCATCGTAGAAGGCCAACAACGATCCAGTGAGCCATGGTGCGTTAAACAAACGAGGTGCAGTGTAGGTGAGGCCTCCGCGCCGCTGCAATGCGCTGAACCGTGCGCGCATCCCGGCGGTGTGCGGCCGGCCGCCGACGTTCAGTCGCGTGACGGCCAGCGAGACATCCGGACTGAACTCCGTCTCGCCCTCCTGGCCGGACCCACCGAAGCGGCCCACCTCCGCGCCCAGCCCTAGTTTCAGCGTGTAGCGCCGCGCCTCCTCCAAATAGATCAGTACATTTTTCTGCGCTGTCTGCGCGCTGGAATTCTGCAATCCGATATCCACGCGACTAAAAACTCCCAGGTCATAGAGGCGACGCTGCGTGTCCAACAAGCGGCCCTGACTGACCGGCTCGCCGGGCCGCACCTGAACCTGGCGGTTGACGATGCCGGACCGCGTGTGGCGCAGGTCGCCAATGAAGACGTTGGCCACATAGGTCGGCTCACCTTCCTGAAGAATATACTTCAGGTTTCGCTCGGTCTCGTGGACCTCCGACTCAGCACGAAAGCGCGCGGCGGGGTAACCTTCGTTCAAATAGAATGTCAGTAGATTATTGCCGTCCGCCGTCACCATGGATTCGCTGAATGGCTGCCCGGAATCGGCATTGATCAGACCACGCAATTCATCTTCAGAAAATGCCGTGTTGCCCGCGAAAGAAAACTCCCCGATCCGAGTCTGC
>CAMBEY010000071.1 GCA_945865705.1 Candidatus Sulfopaludibacter sp. SbA3 | reverse complement strand
CTGCCTGGGACAGTTACTACCAGCGGAACGGCGGTGCCGGGAGTTACTCCGGCGGGTATCTCGGCGTTGATCTGCCACAGGCCCACGTAGCCCGGCGCCATCCCGCTGAACTGTACTCGCGCACTCACTCCACCAATAGTGACTGTCGGTTGAATGTTGGTGAGTATCAGCGGCGAGCCACTCACCGGCGCAGGCTCGCCCGCCAGCAGAGTAGGAGTCGTCTCGCCCGCCCCCGTCGCGAATATCTGCACCACGCTCCCCCGCCGCGCCGGACGCGCTCCAATATTGGTTGCCGGATTTCCGTTTAGCGAGCCGTCCTGATTGAGTACCGCCGCTTGGCCCTGACCGCTGCCTGACGCCGTAAAGATGCCAGGCGCGCTTGCCACTACGTTCAGCGTAGTCAGCAGCATGCTGCCATCCGGCCGTTGGATCTGGGCAGCAATAGAAATGGCCGGAGCGATTCCCGGAGGAATCTGAAAATTAATCTGGCCAGGGCTAACAAACAGCAACGGTGCTTCCACGGAACCCAGGGGCGAATAAACCCAGCGGGAATTTGCCAGGTCGTACTGCGCGCTGCCGCCGATGCGCAGTCGGACCCCGCCCAAATTCAGAGGCAACGGCGCGCTGCTTGCCGAAAAATGTTGGCTGACCCCTGTGGTGACGAACGTGGTTCCCAACGATCCAGGCGCCAATCCTCTTCTGGCACCAACGCTGTCAAAGGAAGCTCCGTTAACCAGTGCGAACTCGGAAGGCTCTATAGCCCGCTGGACCAGCAGCAGACGGTTGCCCTCCGGCTGCGTCAGTAGAACCGCCTGGGGAGCCGATCTGAGGGTGTTGGAATAGTCCGCATAGCCGACAGCTGCCGCACCGGAAATCCCAGCGATCACGAAGTTGCTCTCGCTTTCCAGAACCAGTTTGCTATCCGCCGTAACTGCGGCAACTCCACCACGTGCGCCATCAAAAAGATAACTAACGAAATCCTGGGCAGCGGGAATATTCTCTCTTCTGGAGATTACCTGGAGTGAATTGTCATAACAGGTGAGCTGTTCCAACTCGTGGGAAACGCATACCTGTGTGTCGTCGAAGGACCGGACCGCCGCCGGACGCCGCACCGGGATGCGCGCTGCAATCGCACGCGTGGACAAGTTGACAACGGTAAGTTGATCGACCCCCGTGCCCGCGATCCATGCCAGCACTGGTCCGGCCTGGGTACGAGTCAAGGCGACGCCGCGCCAGCCGCGGCTTCCCGGAATATCAGGTATCGTGGCCGTTACAGCCAACGTGTTGACGTCTATCACCGACAAGGTACTGTTGCCGAAGCTGGAAACCACCGCGACTCCGCTTCCCAGGCAGGCCGCTGAATAGGGTTGCGGCCCTAGAGGGATCGTGGCAAGCACGGTGCCTTCCAGAGCGTCCAGGATCGAGACCGAGTTTGCCGCCGGCGAAGACGCAAGAAGTCGCAGGGGTTGTAAGATGGGAGTAGTACAGAAAGCCACACCGTAGGGACTCGGGACTCCGGCTACGATATTCCTCGATTGCGTCATGAATAGGCCGTTGCGTTCCGGTAACAGAGAAAAAGGGAGACTGAATTCTCGCCCGAATTCGCCACGGCTACAATGTGTGCATAGGAACTGACCTGGGAGCGGGCCGCAACGTCCAGCCCCATTGGCCGAAGGCCTGTTGGTACCGCGTCCACACGGAGGCGAAGCGGAAACTCCTGCGCAAGAGCTGTCCTTGCCACCAGCGACGCCGAAAGAGCAACGACAAGGATTGCCTCGAATCCAGAGCGCCATCCTTTGCGGATACCTAAAAAATCTAGGGACACGGCGTCACCGCTTCAGTAGAGAGGTTGCCGTTGTTGGCTACTTTCAGGCGGAAGCAGTTCCCGTTCGGGCTTTTCAAAATCAGGCCCGTTCCAATCGTCGGAATGCAGATGTCTCCAGAGTCCAGAATGACAAACCGGACATTATTGCCATTGTCCCGGAAGGAAAGTCGGTAAGCAGGGGTCCCGCCCGACTGGGTCACCTCGTTAGTCATTTTCCAATCGCGATCAGCGCTGGCACTGCCGGTCCAGTGCGCGGCCCGCAGTACAAATGGAGGGGAGTTGCGCTTGTCGTTCGGAGCGGCAGCCGCCGCCAAGCTGGAAACTCGTACGGTCCCATCATTCAACACCGCAAACCGATCGCGTCCCAGGCCATTTTCCCAAAGACTGATCTGGGTCTCGTCGTTAGATGCTGTTGTGTATTTCTGAATCTTGAAGGCGTTGCCCGGAGCCTGGTCCGCGTAGAACATCCCGTAGGTGGGAACATGTTCGTTTTCCCAGAGGGCTTGAAAAAGGGTGTTTTTCTGGTTCGGACGCGTAGAAGGTGTGGCGGCCTGTAGCGTCGAGATGACCCCCTTGGTCCCGTCAGCGGTGGGGTTTTGGGAGTCATGCAGCAGGTTCGTAGCGGCTTCCAAAGCAACGCCCTTGCTGGTGTAGAGCGGGACGAAGATGGCGTCGCCCGCCCCTTTATGCGCGATCTTCATAAAGCCGCCGTAGCCGTCGGGTTGGCTTTTCACCTCGCCCACGATCCCAAAGATATTGTTATTGCCGCCTGTGTCCACTTCGATGTAGAGAGCGGCACTTTGTGACTGCGCCGGTGAACCCAGCCCAACTTGATAAAGGCGGCTGGCGGCACGAGTAGTTATGCCGCCTTCCACCGGACTCGAAGTCGTCGCGATGCCCACTTCCTGGAGTTTTTCCGTCCCCTCCACCACGGATAGTTTCTTGGCAGGCGCGGTGGTGCCAATGCCCACGTTGCCGTGAGGGTCCACCAAAATGCGGGTGGCGCCGCTCACGCTGTCGAAGAGAAAGAGGTTTCGCGTGCCATTGCCGGCCTGATCCACCCCAAGCAGAAATTGCGGAGTACTGGGTGTCCCGTTGTCGACAGCTTGGAACTCAATGGCGGTTCGCTTCAGGCCAGCTTGCGTTTGATCAAGCACAAAATTGCGTACATCCCCCGTCACCTGCGAGAGGATGGTGTCGGCGACGGTTAGCGCTTTGTTCCCCGTCGTGGCACCAATGATGACCTTTCCAGTGGCATAAAAAATGTCATTGCCCGCACCATCGGACCATTGCGCGGCCGTTACCTGCGTTGTGCCGTCGGGAAATTTGAGGCCATTGCCCGAGCCGGTGATCTTCACGTTGCCAGCCACTTCCAGCTTCTCTGCCGGAGCACTTATCCCGATGCCGACGTTGCCGTCATCGCGCACTACCACACGCTCGTTGCCGGCAGGATCCTGGACTGACAGGCGCGAGCGCGGCGCGCTGGTGGAGAAAAGCGTGTTTTGTAATTTCCAGTCCTGGTCCACGCTGTCCGCGCCGTTCCAGTAGGCGCCGCGCAGAGTGACTGGCGGTGAGTTGCGCAACTGCGCGCCGCTCGATGCGTTGAGGCTGGCGGCGCGGATGGTGCCGTCGTTCAGCACCGAGAAACGTTCGCGGCTGAGGTCGTTTTCCCAGACGCGAATCTGCGACTGAGCATCATTCGCCGAGGTGAACTTGCGCACCGTGATGGCGTTGCCCGGCGACTGGTCGGCGTATATCATTCCGTACAGCGGGACCGTGGCGTTCTCCCACAGCGCGTTGAACAGCACGTTGTTCTGATTCGGGCTCGCGGCCTGAATGGTGGAGATGATTCCCTTGCTGCCCGCTGCGGCGGCGCTGTCCACGAACGAGGCGGCCTCGAATGCCGACGCGCCCGTGCCTCTCAACAACACATAGAAAGCGTTGCCGTGCCCGTGATGATTGACGCGCGCGGCTCCGCCCACGCCGTCCGGCTGGTTGCCGGTGAGGTCCACGAGCAGCGCGAAGAGCTGGTTGTTCACTCCCACCGGATCGATCTTCGCATACTGACCCGCGCTGTACGCGGCGCTCCCCAGCGGCAGCGGATACAAGCGGCTGGCCAGGCGCACCGACGTGCCTTCCAGATCAGTGACGGTCGCGTCGCCCACTTCCGCAATTACCTGCGAGGCGTCGGAGACCGTGAGCCTCTTTCCCGGCGTAGCGGTGCCGATGCCGAGATTCGCGGCAAAGCTGTAGTCGCCGGCGGGGGAACAACTGGCGCCGAACTCGCCGCCCGGACCAATGTCCTGAGGCGTGGTGGTGCAGGGCATACCTGCGCCGATGGGCATGAGGGGTCCGAGGAGCGCGGCACGCAAGGCGCTGGTTAGCTCAGGATTGGCGGCGGGGTCGGCGAGCATGTCGCGCAGCATCGTCTGTAACTCCTCTTTAGACACACGCGGGCTGGGCTGCTCTGGAACTTGCTCCGGGACATCGGCGGACGGTAACTTCTTGCGGAAGGGACTCCGCCCTAATTCCTGACCTGATTGCTGAATGGATTCTAGCATGGAGCGGACCTGGTGCAGAAAATCTTTCACGCGAGCGGAAGCGGACATGGCGGACCTCCTAAAGTTGCATGGTCGGCGGTCGGGGGCTAGCCATAAATTACGCCCCCCTGCACGTTGTCAACCACTTTGTAAATGGGGATGGTAGCCACGGTGAGCGCTTTTCTCGCCGTGGGGTTTGGTTGCACAGAGCCGCGCGCCCACGGCACGCCGGGGCAGGCGCGTCAGCGAGCGGACATGGTTGCATTGGCACCCTGTTCGAATGTCACGCACATGTCACAGCACAGCAGGAATTAGAGCTTGGTTGGGCAAATCGGGAGTCATGCACCGCTCGGGAATCGTGCATCGCCGAGCGTGTCCGCTTGCTTACGCGCGCGGCTCTGTGACGCGCATGTCAGTGAGCGGCTCTGTGATGATTTCCGCGGTGAAGGTTTCCACAGTGGCGCCGTGTTGCCAGGCGTCGGGGGGGGGGGGAGGCCGGCTTTGCGGCAGGTTTCGGAGAGGAAGAAGAAGGCAAGGACAACGAAGTGAAGGGGCACAGAAGAATTTCCCGTGCCCCGAATTCTGCATACAGACTTTTTAGTTTTGCGGAGGTGGGCCACCGCGGATCATCATGCCGGGGCCACCCTGTCCGCCGCCTTGACCGCCTTGGCCGCCGAACCCCTGGCCGGGGGCCATGCCCATGAATCCGCCGCGACCGCCGAGGGCCGCTGGATCCAGCAAGCCGAACTGCATCAGCGCACCGGCGCTGGGCGCGAGCTTCAAGGCTTCTTCGATGGCCGTAACTTTATCGCGCTGCGTGGCGGTCAGCAGCGCCAATGAGCCAATGTGGTAGGCCTCGTTCTCCTGCTTGATCATCTGGCTCAGCGCGTCCTGGCGCAGGGTGATGGAGCCGATCTTGACGGGGTCGGCGCCGGAAGCCTGCATGATGGCGCGCTTGCTCTGCTCCAGAGTGCGATTCTCGTCGCTGTATTCCTTGAGCTTGGCCTGGTGCGCGTCGCGCAGCTCGGTCATCTCGGCGAACTGACGGTCGCTGAGATCGAGGACGGTCTTGATGGCGTCTGGATTGCGCTGCTGTGGCGCGCCGGTGGGCGGCTGCTGCGCCTGCGCTCCGAGCAATCCCGCGAACGCAATTGCTCCCGCCATAGCAAAACGTACTGCCAAGTTTCTCTGTGCCTTCATATTTTCCTACTCCCTGCGCGGCTTCGCGCCAGCGCACACTTAGACTCTCTATACTTAAAACCCGCTTGCGGGCAAGAAAGTTGCAAGAATGAGCTTCATGCCAGTCCGGCTATTCGATCAGCCGCAGGACGATGCCTTCGACTTCGGCGCCCTACTGCGTGGTTGGAACTGGGGCGGCAAGCGCCTCCACCACTCGAATTCGACCGTTGTTCGTGTCAGAAATGTAGACCTCTCCCGTGGAACTTACCGCCACGCCGCTAGGACCATCTAGCGACGCGGTGACTGCGGGGCCTCCATCTCCGGAAAAGCCGGCGATGCCGTTGCCGGCGACGGTGCTGATAATGCCGTCGGTGCCGACTTTGCGCACGCGGTTGTTGCAACGGTCTGCGAAATACACGTTCCCTACACCATCCACGGCAATGCCGGCCTGTGAGCTCAGGCAAATTGCCGCGAATCTGGCTGGGCCGCCATCACCTGAAAAGCCAGTGCGACCGCCTGGATTTGGAATGGCCGTCGTACCGATCCCTGCGAGCGTGGTGATGATTCCATGCGCATCGACTTTCCTGATGCGATGATTCCCAGAGTCCGCGATGTAGAGATTGCCAGCCTGATCGACGGCTATACCGGTTGGCGAGGCCAGCATGGCATTGGCCGCCGGCCTATAATCGCCCGCAAGGCCCCTCCGCACCGTTTCCCGCCACGGTTGAGATGACGGAATCTTGCCCCACTTTGCGGATGCGATTACTTCTAGTGTCGGCGATGTAGAGATTCCCAGCCCCGTCCACCGCGATCCCGGACGGGTAATTCAACCTGCTGGCAGTGGCGGCAACTCCGTCTTTCGTGTCGCAGCAGGAGCCATCGCCGGCCACTGTCGTAATGATTCCGTTTTCATCAACCCTGCGAATCCGCCCATTGTGGCCGTCCGCAATATAGAGGTTTCCCTTCCCGTCGACCGCGACATCCAAGGGGTTCGAGATGCCCGCAGCGACGGCTGGCCCCCCGTCTCCAGAAAATCCGGCGACCCCAGTTCCGGCCACTGTGGTTATTATTCCATTCGCGTCCACTTTCCTAACCCTGCTGCCCATTGAGTCCGCTATATAGAAATTTCCCTTCCCGTCAGTGGCAATGCCTTTGGGTCCCGTTAGAGCCGCCTCTGCGGCCGGACCACCATCACTGGAGGAAATGTCGCCGGCGACGGCGCTCAACGTTCCGTCTGCTGCAAGTTTGACGATACGATTCTTGCCTTGTTCGGCGATGAGCAGAGAACCTGCGTGGTCGAACACCAATGCCACAGGATCGCAGAGGATTAAGCACGCCTCCGATCGCATCAGCGATGGAGACTTGAATATGCTGCTATAGCGGGAAAGATCACAGGCTCCCCGCCCGAACACAGTCGTGATGATTCCCTGAGGGTCCACCTTCCGGATGCGGTTGTTGGAACGGTCCGCGATGAAGAGATTCCCCGTCGCGTCAACCGCCACCGCCGCGGGACCACATAGCCTGGCGCGGTCGCCCGGGCCACCATCGCCAACAGGCCCTCGGTCCAGCCCCGACGGATTCCTTGGATAATTCCCCCCTCCCGCCACCGTGGTGATTGTGCCCTGCGGGCTTACCTTGAGAACCAGGAAACTCCTCGAGTCGGCAACATACAAATTACCTTCCGAATCCAGCGCCAATCCGGCGGCCCCGGAGAAGAGCGACTCTCGTGCTGGTCCTTGATCACCGGGTAAACCGTTGATCCTGTTTCCAACCACGGTGCTAACCGTTCCGGCGGAATCGATCTTTCGCACACGAAAGTAGAACGGATCTGAAAAACAAAGATTGCCAGCAGAATCCAACGCCAGGCCGGGAACAGTGCCAATCATTGCCTCCGCAGCTGGGCCGCCATCTCCGATGAATTGGTCCCGCCTTCCTGATGTCGATGCGCGTCCGATGCCGGCAAAGTTCGTCATTAGGCCATCTGTGTCGACCTTACAGATATAACTGCTGATGAATTCGCCGATGTGCAGATTGCCGGAAGCATCCATCGCCAGGCTCGTGGGTGCCACCAGCGCGGCGGACCTGGCGGGCTGCGCCCCGCCGTCGTTGCCCCGGCCTGCCAGCGTCCGGATTGTTTGGGCGGGCAACTGAGCAAACGCCAGACAGCACATCGCCACCACGGCACGAACGGCCACCCAGCGGATGCGTACTTGTTCAGATTTCTTGAGCCGGATGGAATTCCTCCGGTTCGACTGGTCTATCCGATCAGGCGTCGGGAGATGGCCTCGACCTCCGCGCCCTTGCCCTGCGCGCGGTAGAGGTAGGATAGCAACATCAGTCGCTTGGTAACTTTGGGGTGCACCGGGCCGTATTTCGCTTCCACCAGCGAGAGGGATTGCAAATACAGCGGCTCGGCATCGCTGTAGCGCTTCTGATCCGTGTACAGTCCCGCCAGATTATTCAGAATGCTGGCCACTTCGCCCCGGCCAGACTGGTCAGCCTGATCAGCCTGGTCAGCTACCTCCGCAGCGGCGGCTTCCAGCGCTTGCCGGTAGAGCTTCTCGGCAGCGGCAAATTTAGCCTGCGAATGATAGAGCACGGCCAGCTTGTTCAGCATTCCCGCGGTGCGCGGCAAGGACTCCAGCATACCCAGCGAATCCTGCTCCGGCAGCAGAACCACCAGTGCGTCGGGACGGCTGACGGAGGAAAATTGCGAGGAGAGCCAATGCAGCGGGCTGGTGGTAACGGTGAGTTCCTGTTTGCCGCCGGATTCACCGGAATTGCCGGAATCAGAGGATGCGTCCAGCGGATCGCCGGCTTGCTTCAGCACCAGGATGCGGATGTCGTTGCAGGCATCCACCAGCAACTTGCGAATTAAACCGGTGCCCGCCGCTCCGATGCGGGCGTCGGACAACACCAAGTCAAAACGCGGGTTTCCCAGTTGGCCCGCTTGGCCCACTTGGCGCAACTGTTGCGTGGCGGAGTGCAGGGTGTCGGCCTCAGCGCAACTGTGGCCAGCCATCTCCAGCACTACTGCCATGCCCTGCCGCTCAACCGGGTGATTGCCCAAAATAAGAATCCGCGCCACGAGTGACTCCCCCTACATTTTGCTGTGTGAGTCCAATTGCTTTGTGAGTCCAAGATACAAGAGATCTAGTGGAAATCCTATCACGCCCAAGCGTGGGTGGTGAGTCAGTGGAAATACGGACTCACTACCGAGCATTGATAAAGTAGCTGCCTAAGGCCTGAGACGTTTCAGCGAACGTAGAGTTTATTAACGTACTCGGCAACCTCGGCGTTCAGGTCCTCGTAGGTTAGCCGAAGCACGGTGCGCAGCGCCGCCTCCAGCGTCTGGCCATCGCGCAGGACTTTAAGCAGCTCGGGAATCTGGTGCTCGCCGTATTTCTCGCGGATCATCTCCACGGCGGCCACGGACTGGCCATAGGCTACCGTCGCGGTCGCCGAATTAAAGCGCGTGAAGCCGCCCTCCAGCGCCTGCATGGGCAGTTGTCGCGAGGCGCCGAAGACTCTTGACAGAGAACGGGCGTACGCGCTCGATCCCCTCCCCGACTCGGCCTCCGCGATGCCCTCATTCAACCACACCGGACATTGTCCCTGGACAAACTGAAAGATGATGGCATGCACCAGCTCGTGCTTCAGCACACGGGCCAGATCGGCGGTCATGCTGGTCAAGCCCTGCACGGGGACGCGAATCTTGCCATTGTAAACCGCTCCGGCCCAGCTCGGAGCCTGGGTGATGTCCTGGAACTGCTCGGCGGTGTAGAGGATCACCGAGACCGGCTCGCGCTGCGTGAAGTGGAGCGAAATTTCCAACGCAGTGTAATGTTGCTCCAGGATCTCCAGCACCTGCTTGCCAAAGCGCTCCGACTCACCCGTGCCTTCCCACTTCAGCATGAAGTGATAACTCTCCGCGTCGCGTTGACCGCCCTCCACGGCGGCCTCTTTCTCCATTTGGTCCATAAACGCCCGCAACTGCGCATCCGGCCGCAGCGTGTAAGCCTGCTTCCAATAGTAGATGGCTCTCTCGGCGCTCTCGGCATAGTAGGCGGCGTAGCCCAGATAGACGAGTATTTCCCACGATTCAGGATGATTGGCTTGCGCCACCAACAGATGCTCGCGCGCCTCGGAGTAGTTGCGACCGAGCAAGTCGATCTGCGCGGCCAGCAAGAGCGCCGTGCGATCCTGCGAAGAAAACACCAGCGCCTGCTCAGCCAATTTGCTGGCCGCCGCCGTGCGCCGCTGCCGGATTTCATACGCCGCCGCCAGCATGTGCGCGTTCAGCGCGTTCTGGCGCTGCACGTCGCCGCTCCAAGCCTCGCGCGCCAGATCGGAGAGCAACCGCTCATTGATCGCGCCATTGAGCAGGATGGTATTGTCATTGCCCGTGGGCAGCCATAGCGTCATCGGCAGTTCGGTGGTTTTGCGCGACGATGGCGCATTGCCGAAGGCGGCGTATGAGCCAGTACTGGATGAAGTCGCGCTGCCCCGCGGCGGCATCGGCCCACCGCGCTCAATGCGTTCCACCTGCGTGCGCGGGATGGTAACCGAACCGTACTGGCCTTCGTAGGTAATTTTATCGCCCTGCTCGACAATGGATTCGGCGATGATGCGACTACCGTTCTTCAGGACGATGGTGTCGGCCCGCGCGGGCAGGGCGAACAGAGCCAGCAGCAGCGCGCATCCCATGGATAGCCCATATCGCCGCCAGTTACTTTGGAATGAATCACGCAAGCGCGCAAGCCCCTCTCCCTGACCATTTCCATGACCCTGTCCATGATCACGATCCATGCTGCCGGTCATGGCGAACACTCTACAGAAAGCATACTCCAATCTCCGACCGCGCGAGGGAGAATCGGTTCCCGTGAACCGCGTCGGTAACGGCCTCTGTTCGCTGACTTTTTGGTCCTTGACTTCATCCGGGAAAGCACGATAATGGGCGCGAGAAGTCACATTGTGCCGGGTCAGTTATTATCAGGAATCGCGAAGGGAAATGAGCCGGTTAGTCGGCGCGCTGCCGCTTTGCCCGCTCATAAGTACACTCTTTCCAGCCATGTCTTCAGCGAATTTGGCGAGAATCAGTCGAGATTTAGGCAAGAGTCAGGCGAGAGTTATTTGAGAATGCGAATTGAGTTCCGGAATGCTCCCAAAGGAGGGAATATGCGTCATCGGATTAACGTGCTTCGGGTGATTAACGTATTTCGGCGCGGTGCGCCAGCCCTGGCGCTGATGTTTTTGGCCACGGCATTGTTTTTCATGCCACCCGCCTATAGCCAGTCCATCACGGCCAACGTCCTCGGCGTGGTAACGGATGATTCCGGCGCGGTGGTGCCCGGCGCGAACGTGGTGGCGACCAACACCCAGACCGGCGCCACGCGCGCCGCCGTCACCGACACCGCGGGACGCTATCGCCTGCCCGGCCTGCAAGTGGGCGAATATAGAGTGGACGCCTCCTTCGCCGGCTTCAAGACCGTTACGCGCAGCGGCATCACGCTGGTCATCGGCCAGGACGCCGTGGTGGACATCGCCCTGCAAGTGGGCGCGGTTACCGAGATGGTGGAAGTAACCGGCGAAGTCCCTCTGCTTGAGACCACGACGGCAGTACTCGGCAGCGTGGTCGAGCAAAAACAGATTCTCGAGTTGCCGCTCAACGGCCGCAGCTTCACCGAGCTGGCCACCCTGCAAGCCGGCGCGGTGGTCTCGCAGACCGGCGGCGTCAGCGTCTCGCAGGGCTATGGATCAAAGATCAGCATCAGCGGCGGACGCTTCACGTCGAACCTCTTTATGCTGGACGGCACAGTGTTGAATGACAGCTACAACTCGGCCGGCTCGGCCGCGGGCGGCGTGGTCAGCGGCGTCGAAGCCATTCGCGAGTTCAAAGTCATCACCAATGCCTACAGCGCCGAGTACGGCCAGCACACCGGCGGCGTGATCAATGCCATCTCGAAGAGCGGCACGAACAACTTTCACGGCTCGGGGTACGACTTCCTCCGCA
>CAMBEY010000070.1 GCA_945865705.1 Candidatus Sulfopaludibacter sp. SbA3 | reverse complement strand
CCGTGGCTACCAGTGCTCCCGTTCACCATCCCGCGAAACAGTCTAAAGCCGACTAAATTATTTTGCGCAGATTGCCCGAGCGGAGAGCGAGCAATCGAGCCGCTTTCTCAGGATCGAGTTTCCGGCGCAGCATGACGATGGCCGTGCGTACATCGTTGCCGGCCAATTGCAAGGTGGCGCGAGCGGCGCGCTCCGAAGCGCCGGTGATCTTCGAAATGATGCCGCAGGCGCGCGCGACGAGTTTCGCATTCGTCGGGCGCACGCCCACCATGTAGTTCTGATAAACATTGCCGAGTTGTGTCATCACCGCGGTCGAGATCATCTGCAAGATCATCTTCTGCGCCAAGCCCGCCTTCATGCGCGTCGAGCCGGAGAGAATCTCCGGTCCCGTCAGCGGGGTGATGGCGATGCGGGCGATCTTTTCGAGTGGAGAGTCGGAGTTGCAGGCTATGGCCACGGTAAAGGCCCGGCGCGAGCGAGCATAGCGCAGCGCGCCCACGGTGTAAGGGGTGCGACCGCTGGCGCTCAATCCGATCACCACATCGCGCGAGTCAACATTTTTTTCGGCCAGATCGCGCGCGCCTAGCGCGGCGTCATCCTCAGCGGCTTCGGCGGCATGGAGCAGCGCGCGTTCGCCGCCGGCGATGACCGCCTGAATCTTATCCGGCGAGACTCCAAACGTCGGTGGACATTCCGCGGCATCCAGAACCCCAAGCCGCCCGCTGGTTCCCGCTCCGACGTAGATTAGCCGTCCACCCCTGCGCAACGACTTGACCGCGGCATCCACCACCTTGGCGATCTGTGGCAGCACGGCGGCGACGGCCTGCGAGACGGTGGAATCCTGGCGGTGGATGCTGTGGACAATGGCAATTGAGTTGAGCGTATCGAGGGCCTTGATGGATGTGTTTGCCAGAAGTGATTGTTCAGTTGATAGCGCCCGAATCGAACTGGCAGAGTTCGCTCGGAGCGAAACAGTTCGATTATCGGCAGGCGGTGTGCGTGATTTCATCGTGAAGCGTCAATTGTGTCGCAAGGCGCGGCTCGGACGCAATGGGGTGGTGGGGAGGTTATCAACAAAGTGCCGGGGCAAAGTGCCGGGGCAATGTAAACGGTGTGGAGAAAAGCCAAGCGCCAGGCCAAGCACTTGACGCGGCTACCAATGCATCAGGTCTCCAGAATGCAATGGTAGCCGCGTCATCCCTTGGCGGGGATGGTGCGGGGGGTCCGTTATTTTGTTGCCAGAGTGATCGGGGAGCGCAGCGTGAAGTCCAGCACCGATTCGCTGGCAATTTCGGCTGCGTCGCCGCGCGTGCCGATCGCCGCGGCAGTTCCTGCGCCCGCGCCGGCTGCTGCGCCGATGCCCGCGCCCTTCTTGCCGCCGGCAATCGCACCGATAGCGGTGCCAATCGCTGCGCCGACGCCCACTTTCACAGCGTCTTTCTTTATTGAGGTCGCGGCTTCCACCGTGAAGCTGTTGGTGGCAATCTCCAGCATCCCGCCGTCAGCCGTGTGCAGGTGATTCAATTCCACGGCCATGCTGGCCACACCCTTCACGCGGCCGCCGGGATCGGAACTCACCACGCGGCCCATCAGCTTGGTGTTGCGCGCGACCACTTCCTTGCCGCCGACCACGATGGGTTCGGCGAGGGAAACCTCGAACGTATCGCCGACCTTGTGCAGCTTGGTGGAAAGAGTGTTGGTGGTGCGCACCTTCAACGCGGCGCCGGCCTCCACGGTTACGAACTTTGGGGCCGGAGGAGCGGCGAGAGCCGGGGCCGCAGCGGGAGCGTCCGCGGGCGTCGCCTTGGCCACGGCAGGTTTTGGCGACGCGGGCTTTTTCGCAGTGGTGGCCGGAGAGGCAGCAGTCGCGGGAGCAGGCGCCGCTGCCGGTGTTGCGGCTGCGCCTGCGGGCTGATCCGTGGTGGCAACCTGCTCCGGCGCGCGATTACAAGCCAGCGATAGAGACATCAAAACGATCATTCCAGTCGAAGTAAATTTTGTGCTGAGAGATTTCATGGTATTTCTCCTGATTTTCTCGTCCTCAGCCGGGGCCACTCCCAAAACGAATAAGGTTGCCGAGGGACGCAAGGTTTTCGACGGGGGAACGCTACACCTGCAAATCTACGCCACATCGCACCCCGCGTCAACGGCAGGATGGGTGCCTAACACTTAACAACCTGCGTGCGTGCCGCATCTGTTTGCCGCAAGCGAATATAGCGAGGCATCACTCGATGCCGCGGCGCACGGCTACTTGCCGATGCAGAACGTCGAAAATATTTTTGTGAGAATGTCCTCGGTGGTGGTGGCACCGGTGAGCTCATCCAGATAGCGCAACGCGGCATACAGATCGAGCAGCAGCATCTCGTGCGGGACTTGAGTTTCGGCGGCCAGCCGCGCGGCCAGCAGACATTCGTGCGCCGCGGTGACCGCTTGCTGATGGCGCAGGTTGGTGAGCAACTGCGTTTCCCGCTGGCCTGCCAGCGCCGGGTCGGCCTGCGTGAGAATGGCGCGGCGTAACTCGGCGATGCCGGTGCCGTCCAGCGCGGAGACGAACTGCACCGAAAGCTTATCCGCAGATTTCGCAGATGTCAGCTGCATTGCCGCTGTGACAATTTGATTGGTAAGCTCGGGGCGGGAGATCGGCAATGGCAGGTCGCACTTGTTGATCACCACCAGCAGCTTGCCGGCTGCGGCTAAGCGTTGCAGCAGGGCTTGATCGTCGGCGGCGAGGCTTCCATCGCGGCTGGCGGCACAGGCAGTTCCGTCGATCACCAGCAGCGTTAGATCGGAGTCCGCCGCGGCCTCCTGCGACTTGCGGATGCCGATGCTCTCGGCTTCGTCAAAGGCCTGGCGAATGCCCGCCGTATCGACGAAGCGCAGCGGGATGCCCGCGATCTCCACGGTTTCAGAGACCAGATCGCGGGTGGTGCCCGGCGTGGCCGTTACAATGGCGCGGTCCTGTTCGATGAGCCGGTTGAACAGGCTGGACTTGCCCACGTTGGGCCGTCCCACCAGCGCGAGAGTCAGTCCGTCATGGGCGATGCGCGCGGCGGCAAAATTCTCGCGGCTCCGTCCCAGTGGCAGCAGCACGCGGTCCATGCGCGCGATGATCTCCGGCGTGTTCATCACGCTGACGTCGTCTTCGGCAAAGTCGATGCCCGCTTCCAGAAAGGCGATCAGATCGGTCAGCTCGCGCTTGATGGGCGACACCCACTGAGCGACGCTGCCCTCCACCTGCTGCGCGGCGACCTTGGCTTGAAACAATGTGCGCGCTTCGATCAGGTCGCGGACCGCCTCGGCCTGGGCCAGATCAATGCGACCGTTGAGAAACGCGCGCATGGTGAACTCGCCCGGCTCGGCCAATCGCGCGCCTGCCACGAGACAGCGCTCCAGCACATGGCGCAGCACCACGGGCGAGCCGTGGCAGGCGATCTCCACCATGTCCTCGGCGGTATAGGACTGGGGTTTGCGAAACGGGGTTACCAGCGCGTGATCGATGGCATCGCCTTCTTCGCTGGCCACCACGGCGAGATGAGTGCGCCAGGGTTCGAAAGGAATACCCTCACGGTTTGTACCGTCCTGTCGGGGGCGCAGAATTAGACCGGCGATCTGCCATGCGTCGCCGCCCGAGAGGCGCACAATGCCGATGCCGCCGTGTCCGGAGGGAGTGGCAATCGCGGCAATAGTGTCGTCCGTATGCATGGCGGTCAGCAGTGCAACTCGATGTTTCGAGAAAAATAAGAGAAAGATGCAAAAAATAAAAGATGCGCCTACTCGGCGATCTCCGCCGGAGCCGCAGGCTGCTCGCGCCGCACCAGCGACCAGAAGCGGCCGTAAATACCGCCGAAGACTGCGAGAAATAAGGTGGTGTTGACGAGGAAGCCGATCAGCGGAATCAGGCTCAACAGAAACAATAACGGGATGCCCACCAGCACCGCTTTCCAGTTGGCGACGGTCTCATCCTTGTGGAGTACGGCCCGCCGGAGCAGAGCGCCCGCCAGCACTGCGGCATAGATGACGGAAACGATGCCGAAGCCCAGGTGAATCATGCCGCTGAGCACCGCCACGGGGACTCCAACCACGGTTACCATCAGCAGGAAAAATACCGGTGGCATCACCAAAAACAGCACGAAGCCGCGTAGGAACTCCGCACCAAAATTCTTCGTGATGTGCTGCAATAAGTCAGTGGAGGTTTTGGGAAATAGCGATACGCCGAGCAGTCCGCCAGCCAGTCCCATGGCGAAGGACAGATAGAACAACGCGGCGCCCAGCCGCTGCATGATTCCATAGAGCCAGGACTGGTCCATGCCGGAAGTCATTTCGTAATGGATGGGGCCGGTGATTTGCGCCGTGGGTGGGATGTCGGCTTCTTGCGGAGCAAAGTAGGCCAGCTCATTTTCCAGCGTGGCGCGTTCGCCGAACTCGAGTCGGGTGGTGCGGACGCGGACAGGTCCCTTGATGGTCCCTTCGATGCGGGTGACATTCGACGCGGCATTCAATGAGCCATTGACGATGCCGTCAATGCGCAGTTCGCTGGCGGCCAGCAACGTTTCCCCTCCAATCACCGCGCCAGCCAGCAGGCGCACCGTGCCGCCCGCCACCACCAGGTCACCGGTAATTTCACCACCTACGGTAACCTGCCCGCCCGCCATGCGAACGTCGCCATCCACCTTGCCGGAAATCTCCAACTCGCCGCCCACCATGGTGATGTCGTGGGTAACCGTGCCCGGTATGGAGATGCGCCCGCCGGCGGCGATGAGATCTCCCTGGATGGTCCCTCTGATCTCGATATCGCTTCCGGCGGCGTAGAGATTGCCCGCCACGGTCTCGCCATCGACCACGCGAAGAATTTCACCCGCGCGCATATCGGCGGCGCGCGCGGAGATTGGATGTACCACCACGAGTATGGCCGCCACCAGGAAAACAACGGCGGAACGTATTAGCGATGGCGTGACGTTTATTCTTGGGTATGGGTGCATAGATTCTTGTGGCCACAGGGCATGGAAATTCAACTTACATTTGGAGAGTGCGCCGGACCGCGCACCCCTCAGTCTCATTCTACCCTTAGATTGCAACCGCGCGAGGGCCGCGGCCGGTAGGGAAGGCATTACGGCCGGCCGGTTTTTCATTTTGAGGCAACCGGTCATCCTACGCCGAGGCGGCGGTGGCCAGGTCTGGAGACTTGTCCCTGCCAAAATGAGCGGCGGCGCGCGCGAGGATGTAGAATGGCCCTTCAGGAATTTTCGTCGCGGGGATGATCTGTCGGTATGGAACTGCGTAAAGACCCCATCACCAGAAGCTGGGTGCTGGCTGGAAATAACGACGAGGCAGGCGGGCCGGAGAGCCAGTGCCCATATTGTCTGGATGAGAGTCCGTTGACGCCGAAAATTGTTGCGCCGCTCGCTCCGATCCTCGCCATTCCGACGTCTGGGCCATCGAATGGCGTGCCGGGGGCCATTCGCGTTTACCCGCATCCGTCCCCGCTTTATACCGTGGAGGGCGGCGCGGATCGCCAGGCCGAGGGCATCTATGACCGCATGCGCAACCTGGGCGCGCATGAGGTGATCATCGAAAGCCCGGACCATTATCACGAGCTTTCCTTCGCGCCGGAGGCGGAGATCGCGGCGCTGCTGCGCTGCTGGGCGCTGCGCATCGCCGATCTGAAGAACGATATCCGTCTGCGCTATGTAACGGTCTTCAAGAATCGTGGGGATCTCTCCGGGCAACAATTGCGCCACGCGCACTCGGAGTTGGCCGCCAGCGCGTTCATCCCGCGCCGCGTGCTCTATGAGCTGCGCTCGTGCAAGGACTATTACCAATTGAAGGAGCGCTGCGTCTTCTGCGACATCCTGCGGCAGGAGGAGCGGCAGGGACTGCGCGTGGTGGACCTGTCGCCACGCTACCTGGCGCTGTGTCCGTTTGCTTCGCGCGTGCCTTTTGAGGTGTGGATACTCCCGCGGCCGCACCATGCCAGTTTCGAGGAAGACTTGCTGCAGCGTCCGGACGACTTCGAGCTGGCCAGCCTGCTGCGGCGCGTGCTGGCGCGCCTGGAGCATGTGGCGCCGAGCTACCACCTTGTCCTGCACACCAGCCCCAACACCCGGGCCAGGCCGGAGACGTCCGGCTTCTGGACTACGCTGGCGGACGACTACCACTGGCACATCGAGATCATGCCCATCACGGAGAAGCGTAGCCGGTCCTACAGCATCAAGGAGACCTATTATTGTCCGCTGCCTCCGGAGGAGGCCGCTGCCCGCCTGCGGGACCTGCCGACCTCATTTGCCGGTCGAGCGCAGGCGAAATTGGATTTCCCGGCGCGGTAGTGGCCGAAACAGAGCCGCGACCGTAAGGGAGCGGTGGTTGGTTTTACCCCGCAACGGAGGCAACCCCCGCTCCCTCCCGGTCGCGGCTCTGTTTTTTTGCCAGTGACCATTCCGTGACAGCTAAAGTGCCGGTTCTGCCAGAATTGAATTGCTTCCCTCTTGGAACCTGTACTATATTGGCCCGGCAGGGATAAATGGGCACGGCCCGACAAGCAGTTCCTCCCCATAGCAAGCTGGCCGGTGTGCTCGTTAGGCAATTCATCCTCGCTTATATTATCAATTGATTTTCCTGAACGCGCTGCGGTGCCCGCGCGAGATATCATATTTCGCCGCCGCTGCCGCGCAAGGAGTTTCCTTCAATGTGGAATCGTAAAGAAGAAAAGAAAGAATCACCGGTTAGCACGCCGGTATATACTCCGGCTTCCGTTCCGGTCAAGCCCGATTCAGTCAAGGAGGTCCCACCCGTGTCCAGCACCCCGCAAAATTCAGGTTCGCAGGCAGGTTCGCAGTCCTGGAGCGAAGCTCCCAAAGGTGTCGCCAGCATTGGCAAGTCCGTCATTATTCGCGGCGAGCTTTCCGGCAGCGAAGATTTATTCATTGATGGGCAGGTGGAAGGCACCATCGAGCTGCGCGAGCATAATCTTACCGTGGGACCCAACGGTCGCGTGAATGCCCACGTGAATGCCAAGGAGATCGTCGTGCAGGGAGCCGTGAAGGGCAATCTGCGAGCCGCCGATCGCGTGGAGATTCGCAAGTCAGGTTCGGTTACCGGAGACCTGGTGGCCGCGCGCATTGTCATTGAAGACGGCGCGTTCTTCAAGGGCAGCATTGACATCCAGAAGGGTGGCGGCGACGGCAAGTCCGGCGGCGGACACAAGTCGGAGAGTTTCTCTGCTCCGGCCCAGCCTCAGCTCGCTTCGGTTGGCGCGAAGGTCTAGCGCTCCTCGCTGTGCCCGCTCACGCGCGCCCCGGTTGGAGGGTTGGCGCGGGCGCGGGTCTTTAAGTGTTTGGAAGGGTCTGGCAAAAGACAGCGCTCTGAAATTTTATTCGAATACATTTTTAGCGATTGGATTTAGTTCCCCAGCAAGGTTCCGGCAGTATGTCCTCCAACGAAGCCATTACCGCGCAGATCTCCGGCAGTGTCCGGCGTCTGCTTGGGCATGTATTGAAGCAGGATCAGCATCCTGCCACCACCCTGCAGGGCAGCGCGGCTTCGGGGTTGCGCCAGAGCAAAGGGCTACGCGAGTTCTGGAACGCGGTGGGCGCGGCTGAAGGCATGCAGATTCTCGACCTCGGCGCGGCCTCCCAGGAGAACATCAACTTTATCACCGGCCTCGGCCACCGGCTCTGCACGGAAGACCTCTACCGCTCCTTGCAATTCAATTCCACGCGCACGCCCACGGCGGAAGCCATCGAGTCCGAAGCCGTACAATTTTTCCGGGAAAATTTGAACTACCAGAAGGGTCAGTTTGACGGCGTTCTTTGCTGGGACCTGCTGGACTTTCTGCCGGACTCCGTGATTGAGCCGCTGATCGCAGTCCTCTACGAATTTCTCAAGCCCGATGGCCATCTGCTGGCCTTCTTCCACGCTGGCCAGCCTGGGCAGATTGTGCCGGTGGAGCAGTACCGAATCTGCGGCGCCGATCAGTTGCAGGTGACGCACCGCGGCACCGGCAAGCTGTGGCGCTCGTTCAACAATCGCGCCATTGAGAGCCTGTTCCGCGACTATGCCTCGCTGCGATTCTTCCTCACCAAAGACAGTCTGCGCGAAGTAATCATCATCCGCTAAAAAAACAAGGAGACAGGAGACAGAATCGCCTGCGGCGCCGGCTGATTCCGCCTTCTGACTACTGTCTCCTGTCTACTAACTTCTTATTTCTGTCTTCTTACTTCCCCGTGTACCGCACGTGCCAAACCTTGCTGGACTCGTCGTCGATCACCAGCAATGCCCCATTTTGCAGCAGCGTGGCCACCACCGGACGGCCATAGACTTCCTTGTCATTGGCGATGAAGCCGGTGAGGAAATCCTCCATCGGCCCGGCGGGCTTGCCGTTCTTGAACGGCAGATATGCGATGCGGTAGCCCACATACTTCGAGCGGTTCCACGAACCGTGCTGTCCGATGAACGCTCCGCCCTGATACTTCGCCGGATATTGCTTGCCGGTATAGAACGTAATACCCAGCGTGCCCGTGTGCGCGCCGGTCGCATAATCGGGCGGGATGGCCTTGGCGACCAGATCGGGGCGCTGGCCTTTCTTGCGCGGGTCTTCATTCTGCCCGTAGTAGGAATACGGCCAGCCGTAGAACGCGCCTTCCTTCACGGAGGTGGCGTAGTCAGGCACAAGCTGATCGCCCAGCGCGTCACGCTCGTTCACCACTGTCCACAACTGTTTCGACTCCGGCTCCCAGGCCAGGCCCACCGGATTGCGCAGGCCGGAGGCGTACACGCGCATGCCGCTGCCGTCGGGATTGATCTCCAGAATCGCGGCGCGCCGCGGGTCCTTGGCGTCCTCGCCCGACTCGTCCACGTTGGTCTTCGATCCCACGGCCACATAAATTTTCGTCCCCGCTGCGTTGGCGGTCAGGTTGCGCGTGTAGTGGCCGCCGCCCGGCAGGTCGAGAATTTTCTCGCCCGGCGTGGTGATCTCTGTCTGGCCCAGTTGATACCGATAGCGCACCACGGCGTCGGTGTTGCCGACGTAGAGATAGTCGCCCAGCAGCAACAGCCCGTGTGGCCGGTTCAGGTTAATGAGCAGATTGCTGCGGAACTCCGGCTTGCCATCGCCGTCTTTATCGCGGAAAAGAATAATGCGATTGGAGGTGGAGCTGGCGCCGGGATTGCCGCCACGCAGCGAGAGCGCAACGAGAATATCGCCATTGGGCAGCGCGGTCGCCCAGCGCGGCGTGTCCACGTCATCGGCGAACAGCGTAACCTCAAATCCCGCTGGAGCCAACGGCTTGCGTCCCGCCGGCCAGCCGATGACCTCGGAGCGATTGCGCACCGACTCCGTGGCGTTGGGCGCCACCAGCTTCACCTCCGCGCCGGGGCCGAACTCCACATCGGCGGACTTCGCCGGCTTGCCAGCCGTCTGCGCGGAAGCTATTTGCCATCCGGCGCCGAACAGCATCGCCGCCAGCACAGCCAATATGAATCGGTTATTTCCATGTTGCATTTAATCCCCCAGCCGGATGGTAGCAAGCTTGCTGCCCACCACAGTTTAATCCCGCCACACTCTTCCATCACTGTTATCCTGAGCGCAGCGAAGGATCTGCTTTGCCGTGCGGCTCAAACAAAAGCTGATTCTTCGCGGCGCTCAGGATGACAACCTAAAACCATGGCCCTAGCGGGCAATCATGTAAGTGAACTTGGCAATCAATGCACGGTCGATCAGATCGCCGCCTTCCGACGCTCGCCGCTCATTATAGACCACGAACAGGTCGCTCAGTGGACGGTGAATCAGATTGAAGCGCACGTTGGAAGTCCATTGCCGCGCGTCGTTGTTGTACTGCACCAGCGCGTTCAGGAACATCGTTGTCGAGAAGGCATAGTTGCCGCGGATGCTCAGCAGGTTGGTTTTGAAGTGTCCCTGCGGCAGATTGATGTTGTGGTGCGTGTAGGTGAATGACGTGGTGAGCTGATAGTTAAACCGAAACACGCCGCCCAGTCCATAGGTGTGTTTGTAGCCGGTGTAATACGGCCCGATGGCGTAGCGCAGGTTGCCGGAGATCGGGCGGCTGGAATTGCTGCGCGCCAGAATAAAATACTCATTGAACGAGTACGACCCGATGGGAACGTTGATTCGCCGCCGCGGGTTGATGGCGAACGGCTTCATATACTGCTCCCGCGTGGGATTCACGCCCGCCTCGACGAATGAGCCGTCCTGAAAATTGAACGGGATGTGATAGTCAAAGTGCCGGTAGAGCAGCACGCCGTCCTTGTTCATCAGGTAGTCAAACTGAAAGTGCGGATTGGTCTGGCGCAGTACGCGGCGCAGGCTCTCGGGCCGGTAACGCCATCCGGCATGGCCGGCGAACTTGCGCACGCCGAGGCGCGGCACGAATCCCATCTCGTTGACAAAATCTTCCTGGATTCCCGTGTATGCGCCGCGCACGTCCCAGGTCTCGCCTTGGTAACCAAACCCCACGCGGCCCGCCAAGTCGCCGTCGCCGCCATTCGCCAGGAAGGACTTGGCCAGATAGGAATTGAAACTCAAGGACTGCCCGAAGCGCAGATTGGCGTCCGCGCCCAGCACGCGATTGTAGCGCGCCGAGTTCACCACTTCCTTGTTGACCATCATCACGCCGAAGTCGGAGTTGCCCAGCAGATTCTTGCGTAGCCGCGCCACGGTGAAGTTGGTCCCCGGACTGTAGTTGGGCAGGAGGCTGTCGCCGACCTCTTTCTGCTGCATGTTCAGGAAGCCCAGCTCGAAGCCGCCCGCGCGCCCGGTCAGCCGCGTGCCTCCATAGATGGGAATGGCCGCGCCGCTATCGGCCAGACCGATGCGCCGGCTGAAGAAAAGATAGAAGTCGTTGTTCAGCCCGGTGGCGCGTCCGCCGCCACCCATGGGCATGCGGTCCGGCGCCGATCCGAACTGGAAGATGCCGGAGTTCTCCAGAAAAAATTCGCGCTTCTCCGGGAAAAAGAGGCTGAAGCCGCTGAGGTTGATTTGCTGCTCATCGGCCTCCACCTGCGAGAAGTCGGTGTTCAGCGTGAAGTCCCAGGTCAGGCCCGTCGTCAGGCCATACTTCATGTCGAGGCCCGCGTCGCCGGTCCAATCTTTGTCGCCGTCCGCGAACTGTCCAAGGCTCCCCACCACATACGGTTTGAAGCGCAGGTTGCGACCGGGTTGGATGCCTTCCAGATCATTGAGCGTCCCGGCCAGCGACACGCGATTCAATTGATAAATGCGAGGGAGCGGCGACCAGTAGCTGTCTTCATTCTTGCGCCGTAGATTGCGCTGAAAGTTGATCCCCCAACTCTGCACATCCATCTCGCGAAATTTCAGCGACTTGAAAGGGATGGAAAACTCCGCGCTCCAGCCATCCTCCAGCCGCTGCGTTTTCACAGTCCACACGCCGTCCCAACTCTCGTTGGTCTCGCGGCCCTCGTTGGCCATTTGCGCATCCCACATCGCGCCCGCCGGATTTGTGGCGAACTGATAGCCGTTGCGCTCATCGCGGAAGGTGTCAATGATGATCTCCGCCGTGTCGCCGGTATCGCGCGTGAAGTCGCGGTTCAGGTCGGCGACGATGACTTTGCCCGGCTCGCTGTCATGGGCGTAGACGCCGATGTAAAGGTTTTCATTATCGTAGAGCACGCGCACGTCGGTCTGCTCGGTGGCCGGCTGATCGGGACGCGGCTCATTCTGCACGAAGCGATCCGCCAGCGGCGC
>CAMBEY010000069.1 GCA_945865705.1 Candidatus Sulfopaludibacter sp. SbA3 | reverse complement strand
GGCCCGCGCCCGAAATCGTTTAGAGGCTGATAACGTTGGCGGCCTGGAGGCCTTTAGGTCCGGTGGTCACTTCAAATTCAACGGCCTGTCCTTCGTTCAACGTCTTGTACCCTTCGGACTGAATCGCCGAAAAATGCACAAAAATGTCTTCGCCGGACTGGCGCTGGATGAAACCATAACCCTTGCTTGCGTTAAACCACTTCACGGTGCCTTGTTCTTTCACAGATGTTCCTCAATACTTTCTCTTAAAGCTATTTATTGCCATTCGACTGCCTCGAACTTTGACGTTCTACTACAGAAGCCCTCGAAAGCATTTGCTTCCAACAGCCTCCGGTAAACCCGGTACTGCAAGAGCAACAAACGCATGATCACTATACCACGAATCGGGATGCTTAATAGTGTCGATTTTTGTTTGCCTACCCTGATCATAAGATGCACAGGGAAACGCCGCCAATTCAATTATCCCGGACTCGTCGCATAAAGTGTGTCGCGCTGCTTGACCCCTTATGTGAATAGGCCTGCGGCGAGCTGATCCCGGGCTATCTTCAATATTTCTGGCGACCCCTTTGAATCCAAACTTATTCCGACCTTGCGCCTCCGTAGTTTGCGCATGTGCAAAGCCGGGCGATGGTCGCCATCTGTTAGTATTCATTGACGATCGGATGGCAACTGCATACAATCGAGCCTCGAGACTTGAAGGAGGCGCGCATGTCTAACCGCTATTGTTTCTCTGCAATTCTCTGCAATTTGGTCGCCGCATTTTTGTTCTGTTGCATCACGGCTCGGCCAGCGGAGGCCCAGTCGGCAGCCAGCGCGCCTCCACGGAATTATGTTCCCGTAACCGCCGAGATGCTGCTGAATCCCGATCCGGCCGACTGGCTCATGTACAGCCGCACCTATGACAGCCAGCGCTTCAGCCCGCTCAGCGAGATCAACCGGCAGAATGTGGGACAACTGCGCATGGCCTGGTCGCGCGGCATGGGGGCGGGGATTCACGAAAATATTCCACTCGTCCACGGCGGCGTAATGTACGTGGCCAATCCCATGAATGTCATTCAAGCGCTCGACGCCACCAACGGCGACCTGCTGTGGGAGTATCGCCGCAAACTTCCCGACGACCTGAGTAAGTCTGTCAACAACGCTGGCCGCGCCCGTACTCTGGCCATCTTCGAAGACATGATCTATCTGACGGCGGCGGATGGGTACGTCGTGGCGCTCGACGCGCGCAGCGGCGCGCTGCGCTGGGAGACTGTCGCACACGACTATAAGACCGGCGCGCAGCACACCACTGGGCCGATGGTCGCGCAGGGCAAGTCGGGCAACGCGAAAGTCATCTCGGGTCGGTCGTGTCCAGACGCGCGCACGACGCGCTCCGGCTGCTTCATTGTCGCGCATGACGCCCGCACGGGGAAGGAAGTCTGGCGCTTCTACACAACCGCCGCGCCCGGCGAACCCGGCGGCGACACTTGGGGCGGATTGATTGTCGACCAGCGCATGGCCTCGCCCTGGGGCCTGCCCGGTTCGTTTGATGTGACTCGTAACTTGACTTACTGGGGTGTCGCGAATCCGCGTCCACACACTCGCATGAAGAGACACAACGGCAACGTGGATGCTATCCCGCGCGAAGCGCCGTCGGAGCTATACAGTAACTCAACCATCGCACTCGATGTAGATACTGGCAAACTCACTTGGTACTACCAGCATCTGCCCGGCGATGACTGGGACTCAGACTTCGCTCACGACCGCGTGCTACTGCGCACTGTAGTCGCGCCCAATCCGGCCGAGGTCAAGTGGATCAGCCCGCGCGCGCGGCGCGACCTGGCTCAGAGCGTCGCGCAGGGCGACGCCACACGCGACATCACGCTGATGGTCGGCGAGCCCGGCGGGCTGTGGGCGCTCGACCGCGCGACCGGCGAATTCCTGTGGGCCACGCCGTTCCCCTATGACACGCCCAACTTCATCCTCTCGCACATCGACGTTGAGACTGGCAAGACTCACATGAATTGGGATATGGTTACTAAGGCCGACGGCGATGTGCATCTCATCTGTTACAGCAACACGCGCGGTTACTGGCCCATGTCATACCACCCCGGCAACCAGTCACTCTATATTCCCTATCACGATGACTGCGCCGAGAAGACCGGCAACATGGGCAGCCCCAACGGCGCGCTCTCGAAACTCGGCCACCGGCCCGGCGCGGACCCCAATAAGTTTTTCGGCATCGGCAAAGTGAATGTGTCGACGGGGAAGATCACGCGCTTCTATGAGTCGCGCATCGGCAGCAACGGCGCGCTACTGACCACCGCCGGCAATCTGCTTTTCTCTGGCGATCTGAACCGGCGCTTCCGCGCCTTCGACGCCGACTCGGGCAAAGTGTTGTGGGAGACCATCGTGGGCGGCATCATCCAGAACTCCACCATCACCTACGCGGTGAATGGCAAGCAGTATGTCGCGGTGCTGACCGGCGACGGCGTCTCGCACACTTCCGGCCCGCTGGGCATGACGCCCGACATCAAGCCGCCGCGCGGTCACAACGCCATCTACGTGTTCGCGCTGCCGTAGCGTTTCGAGCAAGGTCGCGCCACTACCCGCAGCTTCGTTGTACACTTAATGATGTAAGCGTGTATTTGGTTTCAACGGAAGCGCGTTGGCAGAATGGTTTGGCAGAAGTGAGGCTACGATATGAGATTCACTGATGGGATGCTTAGCGCTGCGGCGCTCCTGCTCGCATTGTCCGCGTCCGTGGCGCAAGCGCAGAGCAATGGCGTATCGCTCGGCAACGTTTCCGCCGGAGTGAAGTCCAACGTCATCGTCCCGCTGATGCTCGATCTGGAGTCTGAAGAAGTGCGCGTCGGCAGGATCATCGCCACCGTCGGTTATAACTCAAACATCGCTACATTCGATCGCGCCGAGAAAGGCTTCTTACTGGATGGAGTAGGTGGTAAATTCAAGGCGACCGCGAAAGTGAGTGGAGAAAACTCCGAGATACAAGTTGAGATACTCACTGAGGGCGAACCGCGCAAGCCCTTACGCAAGGGACTCACTCTATCACTCATTTTCAAGATCAATGAGAACGCCGAACTGGATACAAAAATGCCACTCACTTTATCGAACGTCCAGGCACTCACTCTTTCCGCCGGCGACGCTGAGCCAAAACCCGTCCAGCCGCTCGCCGTAACCGCGGGCATGATTGAAGTCCTTTCGCCCGAGAATGTCCCCTTCGTTTCCTGCTTTTTCTTCACCCACTAAATGACCAAATAATCCAACTTGCCCAAAGTACACACTTTCACGGTTCTGACCACTCTGACCAGATTGACAAGATCGGGAATGGAGAGTCGGGAGCAGGCAATTGGGACACCCTCGGATCACAATTCCGCCTGCCCTTCCCGCGAATTTCCCCTGACACATTGCCCAAATAATCCAAATTTTCCAACTTGACCAACTTTGCGGTTCCGTCGGCCTTCCAAATTTTCCACTCCGTCGGAATTCACGGCTTCGTCGACCGTCGCGGAGCCGTGCCGGGTGACAGTGCCGCGCGCGTCAGCAAGCGGGCCAATGGAAAAACCACGCCACGGCCCGCGATGATTTCCCACAACCCCAAAACACAACAGCGCGTTGATCGAGCGAGGTTGCTCCGTCGGCCCGCTCGCTGACGCGCGCGGCACTGTCACCCGGCGCTCCTTAGTCGCCGCCACCGGACTATTCGCGCCCGATTCGTCGCCCCGCATCCTCGCCGAGCCCCGGCAGGGGCAGCAGAGAGTAGCCCCGGGCGTAAGCCCGGGGTCTGCAGCAATGAGCGAATCACTTCCTCTCTGCCGAAGGCAACAGCGCAGGCGCGCAGCGCCGCAGCGAGCTCTTGATCTGCGCTGGAAGTTGGAAGCGCCCAGAGGAAAGCAACAAACTCGCTCCGGCTGCGCCTGCGCTTTGGCCTTCGGCAGAGAGGAAAGGACGGCATCACGATCTGCAAACCCCGGGCTTGCGGGTGGAGTTGAACGAGCAGAATTGTCAGGCGGTTGGGAGAACGTCCCGTCCTACACCGATCTTCCCCGGCTGGGTTACGATCCAGCCTTTCTCAGCCAGCACATCTCGGGCGAGCAAAACCTGGCGTATAGAGAATTGGCGTTTACGATCATTCCAGAGATAGACTTTCGCTAATACGGATTCTGAGTCTGTGGTCTGATCTTGAGTGCAAACCCAATGTACGGTGGATAGCAGCTCTAATCCGAAAGGCGTCTCAAAGCCATCGACCAGGTCCGCTACACGCTGAAAGCGCGCGCGAGTGTCTGGGTGATTCATCAAGAATTCTTCCGCCTCTTCAACGGCACCGGGAACGAGACTCAACTCTTTGTCCGGTGTATCTCCGCTGTCGGCGTAACCCGACACGAAATATCCGTCGATCTCGCGTAGCACGTGGCGCAAGTTTTCTGCGTACGGGCCGTAAGGTGCTTGTACGTACCGCAACCTAAGATTCTCGCCAGCTTGTTGCATGAAGTACATTAGCTTGTGAACTTCCAGCAAGGTTAAGAAAGGATCGAGTAGTCCGGCAAGGTATCGGCGCATCAAACAGATTAGTACGGCTCGGCCCGCCGTCATTTTTGGAACCTTGGTCGCCTTTCGAGTTTGTGAACTCTCCGCAAGAGGTTCAAACACTACAATGGATACGTTCTCCAGATCGGCCAGATTCTGTTCAATGCGTGATCGCACTTGCTTCCAATCCAATCCGCCGAGGCCGCTTCCCAACGGAGGAATGGCAACAGAGGTGATCTGTCGCTCCCGGATCACTTGAACCAATGAATGCAAGCCGGCCTCAACATCTCCGAGCCGACTCTGCCCTCGCCAATGCCGCTTAGTTGGAAAGTTAATAATGACCTTTGGGTTCCCTAGTTGATGCCGTTCAAAGACGAACATCTTTCCCGGCTGAAGCTCATTACGTCGGCACGCTGCAACATAAGCATTGAAGTTGTCGGGAAAAGCTTCCTTGAATTGGAGCGCGATTCCTCGGCCCATCACACCAACACAGTTCACGGTGTTGACGAGCGCCTCAGCGTCCGCATTGAGGATATCTCCCTGTGTAAACTTAATCACAGCTTTGCTCCATATGGCCTAATAATAATACCAATCCCTCAGAATCTCCATTGGCGGCCTATGCGCAACACCGGCCATTGCCTGATCCACTTGGAGCGCAGTCGCTTGGGAATAGACACCGATTCGTTCTACCAACTCCCAGGGGAATCGCTCTTCCAACAAGAATTCTGCTTGTTTACTTTCCTGATCGCCTCGCCAGATTCTTGCCTGCACTGCCTCCCAATTAATTTCGTTCAATTCGTTAAGATCGCAACGGTCATCAAAGTATTCCGATCCTACATTTGACAGCGTAAATGCCCACCGTTTTGCATTCCTCTCTGCCCATTCAATTGTAGCGTGCAAATCCGCTTCCAAATGAATGATCGGCTCTTGCCCGCCATGATACGTTAAATTAGGATGGTTGTTCTTCCAAAACAGATACAGCATTACGGAACGTGCAGACCAGTAGAACGGAACGCAGTCTCCAACTCTTAACCCTGGTCGGCTGTCGAGCTGGCTATTCAATCGTCGCTGTTTAATATTCTGAATGCCAATGGTGGTGCCAACATTCCTGCGATTGGCCATGGTTGCATCGGAAAATAGAAACCCATCTACAACGATCGAACGCAGTTTATCCCAGTGAATGATGTGGTAAATTTTCGGCTGTTCTGGCGGCTGCGACATTGCTGCTTAAGCTTGCCCTACTAAATTAGCATCAGGACTGGGCATGGACCCACCCAATACGAAGGAGCCGCGACCGGAAGGGAGCAGCGGCGTCGACCTATCATTACGCTCACGCCCCCGCTCCCTCCCGGTCGCGGCTCTGTTTGATTAATTACGCCGACCGTGTCCGCTTGCTGACGCGCGCGGCTCTGTGACGACATTGGCCAGCGCGAAACTAATCCCCGCCGCCACCGGACCATTCGGGCTTGTAGGGGCCCCAGGGCTCGTAGCCGGGTTCGTAGCGGAAGCCGGCTGGCTCCATGTTCAGCGCCTTGGCGTAGGGGGCGTCGAGGAACACGATGTTGCCGCCGACCACGGTCATCTGCGGTTTGATCTTGGGGATATCGGCGATGGGAATCGTCAGGTAGTCCTTGTCGAGCACCACGAAGTCGGCGAGCTTGCCGACCTCGAGCGTGCCGAGGTCTTTTTCCTTCATCACGTAATTAGCGGCCCAGTTGGTCCACATCTTCAGCACGACAACGCGGTCGAGCGCTTCCTGCGGCAGCACCTTCTTGCCGTTGTTGACCTCGCGCGTCATCAGCAGTTGCCAGACGTAGCCGACGTTGGTGTAGCGCTCCATCTGCCCGACCACCTTCACGCCCTGATCCAGCCACGACTTCACCGGCTCGAGAAACGCCTCGACCTCCGGACCGTAGTCGGCGACATAATCGTCGCGCCGCCACAGCCGCGGCGGATGCACGCTGACGGTGATGCCCAGCCGCTTCAGTCCGGCGATCACGTCGGGCTTGTTGCCAAGCGCCTCGGCGTGCTCGATGGTCAGGCGACGCGCGCGCATTTCCTCGACCGTCGTACCGGTGTCCTTCATGGATTGCTCGACCATGTTGATGAAGATGCGCGCGCCGTGGCTGGCCACGCCGTGAATTCCAGCGAGCCGCCAGCCGGCGTCGAGCGCGTTCTTCAGCGTGTCATAGTAGAGCATCCCCGGCGCGGGGCACATCTCGCGGCGCTTGATCACCGCGGGCGCGGGCATGTCCGGACCGAGGCAGCCTTGCGGGAAACTCGAGTCCCACAGCTCGCTGGCCACGCCGTTCACCCACAGATAATCATTGCCGAGGTTGGTCAGGTTGCCGGTCATCTGATACGCCTGACGCACCGTCTTCTGATCGCGCGGGCGGCGATGGCCTTCCATCAGCAGCGCGAAGCGAATGGGCATGCGGTTCTCGCGATTCAGCAGCGCGTAAGTGTCCATCAGGCGCGGATGCGTGAGGCGTGAGCTGAACGTGGTCAGTCCGTGCGCTGCGGCCTTTTCGAGCGTGCGCCGCATCATGTCGGCAATCAGCGTGGTGGGCGTCTTCTCCCAGAAAATTTCCCATTGCAGCGCGACCTGCCCCTCGACACCAATCACGCCCTTGGTTCCGGCGTTGGGCACATCGGGCAGCGTCGATTCGTAGTAATCATTCAGATCGGGGAAGTAAGTCTCCATCAATTTCCACGCCGTCGAATTGATGGTGGCGCGGCTGGCCGCCTGCACGATCACGGGATTATTCGGCGCGATGCGGTCGAGGCGCTCGCGCGGCTCAAAGTCGCCGAGCGTCACCCAACTGAACACGCGTGAGGCGTCGATGCCGTTCTCCTCGCTGGGACGGATGCCGACGCGCACCCACTCGCCGGGCTTCGACTTGGCGATGCCGTCCTTGATGGCGTTTTCCACCTTCAGCCGCGTGGACTCCATGTCCTTGCCGGCCTCCACCGCCACGGAAATTCCTGGCGATGAGATGCCCATCTCGGCCGCGATGCGCGCGTCGCCGAAGATGTGCACGTGGCTCTCGACGATGCCGGGAATCACCGTTTGACCCTTCAGGTCAAACACCTTGGTCTCTGCGTTGGCAAGCGTGCGGATGCGGGCGGATGTGCCCAGCGCCTGTAAGCGGTTGTTCTTCACCGCGATGGCCTCGTAAATCCTGCCGGGATTCTGGTTGTATCCCGCGTCGTCCACGCTGATGATCTTGCCATTGACGTAGATCGAATCGGCGTAGCCCTGCTTCGACACCTCCGGCGGCAGCGTCTGCGCCGACACACGAATCGATAAGAACGCCGCGTGCATCACCAGCGCCAACGCCACGCTCAACATGCCAAATCTTTTCATCGTTATCTCCTTCGTGCGACTGCTTCGATCTGGGTAGCCACGGTCAGTGTATTTCTGGCCATGGGGTTTTCCGTGGACCCCAAAGCCCACGGCGAGAAATGCGCTCACCGTGGCTACCCAGTCATCCTTGGGAATGATTCCCGAATTCTGCGGGACCATTATACGCTTCTGCCACTTACTTTCACGGACCTCTTTTCCACCGAGCGGACTGCTGCTACAATGCCCGTGCGAAGGGCGGCGGGTCCGTATTGTCTACCACCCGATACGGCAGGGAGAGAATCATGAAAGATCTCGTCAAGCAATATCTGGACCGCGATGTTTCGCGGCGCAAATTTCTGGCGGGGCTATCCGCGCTGGGCGTAAGCGCCGCTGGTGCCGGCAGCATGGCCAAGTCGCTGGCCGCCTATCAGGCTCCGGCATCGGCGACTACGCCGGCGGCAAGCGCGGATCGTCCCGCGTGGCAGCGCGAGATGACCGGCTCGGGCGGCGCGCTGCTGGTCGCGCAACTCAAGGCCGCGGGCATCGAGTACATCTTCTTCAATCCCTCCACCGGCGAGGCGCCTGTCTACGACGCCATGATGGACGAGGCCAACATGCACCTCATCAAGGGGCTGCACGAAGGGTCGCTGGCGGCGATGGCCGACGGCTACGCCAAGGCCTCGGGCAAAATGGCCTTCGTGATGTGCGCGCGGCCTGGCCTGCCCAACTGCATGACGCAGATGTTCAACTCCTGGAAGGACCGCATCCCCGTGCTGGTGGGCGTCGACAACGTGGACGAGTCCAGCCTCGGCCAGGACGCTTTCGAGGAAGTGGAGAGCATGGGCGCCATGACCGCTCCCATCACCAAGTGGCACTGGAACGCCGACTCCACCGCCAAGATTCCCGAGATCACCCGCCGCGCAATTAAGTTCGCCACCACCGAGCCGTGCGGCCCTGTCTTCGTTTCCTACCCGGAAGACCTGCTCGCTGATGAGGCCAAGACGACGATCATGGATCAGTCGAAGTTCGACATCTCCATGAAGGTCCGCCCCGACCCCGCGCTGGTCGAGAAGGCTGCGCGGCTGCTGATCGAAGCGAAGAACCCGCTGTTATATGTTGGCGACGAGATCGCCTGGTCGCGCGCGGAAAAAGAAACTCTGGAGCTGGCCGAGCTGCTCGCGCTGCCCACCACGCGCCCGCCGGGATCGCTCGGCTGGTCGAAGCCGTTTCCCACGCGGCATGATTTGTGGCTCGGCGATTATCAAACCAACCTGCGCTTCCCCGGCGCGGTGGACGTGATGCTGAACCTCGGCGGGCGGCTCCCCTACGCGGGCGAGCGGCTGAAGATGCGCGCGGGCGTGAAGCTGATCGAGGCGCGCATCGACTCGGGCAATCTCGCGCGGACGTATCCCACGGAAGTAGCCATGGTCGCGGACGTGAAGATGGCGGCGGCTGACTTGATCGCAGCAGTGAAGAGCATGGCTACCGACGCGCGGCTGAAGCAGATCACTCAAGACCGCCGCGAGAAAACCGCCGCATTCTCGAAGCAGACGCGCGACTTCCATCTGGCCATCGCCAAGAATCGCTGGGACCGCAATCCGCTGAGCGTCGAGCGGCTGGGCGTGGAGCTGGATCAATTCCTCGACAAGGACGCCGTGGTGGTGGGCGAGATTGACTCGGGCCGCACCATCGAAAACTTGATCGCCTTCGGCGGCAACGACCGCACGTTTTTCTCGAACGGAGGACGCGCGCTCGGCTGGGGGCTGGGCGCGGCGTTCGGCGTGAAGCTGGCCATGCCCGACCGCCAAGTGGTCGCCATCATGGGCGACGGCGCGTTCCTGTTCGCCGGCCCGCAGCCGCTGTGGAGTTACGGCCGCTACAAAGCGCCGGTTACCATCATCGTGCTCAACAATCGCAGCTACAACAATGAGCGCAACCGCATATGGGCGCAGGGCGGCCGCCAGTTTGAGACGGGCCGCGACATGGCCTGCTACATGGGCGATCCCGACATGGATTTCGCGCTGGTCTCGCGCGGCTTCGGCGTGGAGTCCGAGGTGGTCGAGGCACCCGGCGACATTCGCGCCGCGCTCGATCGCGGACGCCGCGCCAACATCTCCGGCGCGCCCTACTTCATCGACATGCGCATCGAGCGCGGCGGCATCGGCGCGCAATCAACCTGGCACCCCGGCTTCACCGTCGAGTCGTTGCGCACCAAGAAGGTGTAGCACGCGTGACAGTGCCGCGCGCGTCAGCAAGCGGGCCGATGGAACACACCGCCCCGAATGACGACGGTTGGATTACGATCCTGGTCCGTGCGGAAGCCGGAGGAAAGCATGAGCGGCGGGATGCGTGGTTCCATCGGCCCGCTCCCTTACGGTCGCGGCACTGTCACGCGCCGTTCGACAGGCTCACGGCCCTGAGCGAAGTCGAAGGGCAGCACTGTAACGGCTTATTTCTGATTTCGTGGATGGACGAAAGGGTTCAGCATGATTAAACCTAACGGCTGCGGAAAAACTTTTTCAAGCTCACTCGCCCTCGCGCTGGCCGCGCTGTTGCTAGCTGCTCCAACACTGCGCGCGCAGCAATCGCCATCTCCGGCGCCGCTCCCCGATGGCGACGGCAAGGCGCTCATCGCCACCGCCTGCACGCAATGCCATGCGCTGACGCCCATCATTCAGATGCGCGATGGCCAAGCCGGATGGAAAGATATGGTGGAGGAGATGGTGTTGCGCGGCGCGCAGTTGACCGCCGCCGAGGCCGATACGGTCATCGCCTATCTGGTGAAGAATTTCGGGCCCGGCGCGAAGCCGTTTGAGAGCGGCACGCTGCCGCCCAATTCCGCCGTCTCGAAAACTTCAATCGAGTCAAAAGCAATCACGCTGCCCGATGGTCCCGGCAAGGAAATGGTGCAGGCCCGCTGTGCGCTGTGCCACGACATCGGCCGCGTGGTAACCGTGCGCCGCCCCCGCGCCGACTGGGACCGCATCACCCGCGACATGATCGCCCGCGGCCCCGCCGCCCCCGCCGATCAAGTCACCGCCATCATCAATTACCTGGCCACGCAATTCGGCAAATAGGCAACCTGAGCTACGGTTGCTATGCGTTACGCAACGGATTACACTATGCAATGATTCGATCCATTCGCCACAAAGGGCTAAGACGGCTCTACGAGGATGGGGACTCGCGCGGCGTAATCGCCGAACATGCAACAAAGCTGCGCGATATTCTGGCGCGTCTGGATGCCGCTAGCACGGTTGCGGACATGGACTTCCCGGGCTTTCGGTTGCATCCGCTCAAGGGCGGCTTGGCGGGTTTATGGACGGTAACGGTTCGCGCCAACTGGCGGGTGATCTTTCGCGTTGCCGACGGTGAAGTTTTGGATGTCGATTATGTCGACTATCACTAGAAGGAGACTGAACCCATGCCGATGAAAACTCCCCCACACCCCGGCGGCTTCGTGCTGCGCCAGTGCATCGAGCCATTGGGCCTGACCATCACGGAGGCCGCCGCCGCGCTGGGCGTCACGCGCACCACTCTTTCGGAGCTGGTCAACGGCAAGCGCGGCATCTCGCCCGAGATGGCCGTGCGCCTGTCGCAAGTCTTCGGCGGCAGCGCCGCAAGCTGGATCACCCAGCAGGCCCACTACGAACTAGCACAGGTTCCCGCCAAGCGGATCAAGCTCAAGCGGCTGCAAGTCGCTTAGCCCGGCAGTATTGATGCTTTATGAAAATTCAACGACGTAGGCGTGACCAGCAAGTTCAGGAGTTCCAGAAGCGCGATCTAGGCAAGGACATCGTGCGCAGCCGTTCCGCGGTGGTGATCCGCGCAAAAAAAACGCTCGCTGCCGACATCCATCCTTCTCGATTCATCACTC
>CAMBEY010000068.1 GCA_945865705.1 Candidatus Sulfopaludibacter sp. SbA3 | reverse complement strand
CTGCCGGCAAAAAACCACCGGCCTGTAGTACTGCAATCCTAGTACCGCAGCCTAAATTAAAATGAGTCCTTTGCGCTATTCCGCTCTCTGAAGGGACGCGTTAAATTGGTTTCAACATCACAGCAGTTCACCTGATCCGCTACTCGGGGGCCGGTTGCTCAAACCAGCCCCCTCTGCCTTTCAGGACGCAGATTCCGCGAAACTCAGCTTAACTTTGGTGCAGAAATCCCGAACCATGCAGGTGCTGGAAACGTTCCTCCAGGGCTAGCGGGAAATCTCCCGTCCTGCTATGTCCTAACGCGTGGTGGTTAGCGACTGAGCGCAACGGAACCCAATGTTGTGGTGGCCGGAAAGAGGGTTCCGTGAAAGATTGCGACCGCGCTGGGTGGTGGTGATCTCATCGGCGGAGGAGTCTTGACCACCACCGCGAGTTCCCCGGACAGGGCCTGGCGCTGGATTTTCGCGCCCATCCGATGCGCTATAGGGATAGGGCCGATATGCGCTGCTGACCCACTCCCAGGCATTGCCGGCCATATCCAATACTCCATAGGGACTGGCCCCGCCGGGGTGACTGCCGAGGGGCGCTGTCGAGTTCCAGCCAGAACGGTAGCGCGCCCGCTTGGGGTCGGGAGGTTCATTGCCCCACGGGTAGCGACGGCCATCGTCGCCGCGCGCTGCGCGTTCCCATTCGGCTTCGGTCGGCAGGCGTTTGCCTCGCCACGCACAATACTCGCGGGCTCCCAGCCACGTAGGCTCGACGGAGGGATGATTAGACTGAGCCGCAACCGGTATCCACTTCCCGTTCAGTTCATGGATGCGGGCATCGGAGTCGTCGTCTTCGTAGTGCAGGTTGCCGCTGTCATCCTGAATCCCGCGCGCGTTCAGAAATGCGGCGAATTGGCTATTGGTAACGGGATTCCGATCTATCCGAAAGGCGGCGACCTTCACGCGATGAGCGGGGCGCTCGTCATCAGGGCCGGCATTACTGCCCATCGTAAATTCACCATCGGGGATTCGAATCATCTCCGTGTCTGGCTCCGGGTGCGCGGCATTTTGGGAGTACGCGATGAGGGAGGAAAGCAACGCCGCGAGAAAGCAGGCAAATCCGTGAAGCAGTAATCGTCTGCCGGGGCGTTGCTGGACATTCATGATAAATCCTTTGATCGTTAAAATTGCAATGACCATAGTTTAACTGAAAATGCCGGAGTGCTTGGTCGTGGGCTACTTTGAATTTGCGTAGTGGGTCAGTTTGAACCATTGTCATCCTGAGGAGTGCAGCGACGAAGGATCTGTTGTACCCCGTGAAGAAGGGAAAGCAGATCCTTCGCTGCGCTCATGATGACATCCCTATACTTGCTCCGGAAATTTCAAACGGACCCATTACCGGAGTGTTTGCGGAGATTGCTTTCCAGCGATCTTCTGTCGAGTAGGCATTGGTCGCGGTTAGAATGCGAAGAGGCACTTGGGGGACAAACCCAGAAGAGCAGGACACTGCTGGCCAGCGCGAAAGGCTTAGTGTGAGGTGGAGATGGGTAAATTGAGAGTAGTGGGCGTTATTCCTGCGCGGTTGGCATCCGAGCGGTTGCCGGGGAAGGTGCTGTTGGAGTTGGACGGCAAGGCCATGTTGCATCACGTCTATAATGCGGCGCGCGCCTGCCCGCTGCTGGACGAGTTGCTCATCGCCACCGACGCCGAGCCGGTGCGCGACTATTGCCAGCGGCAAGGCATCCCTGTGCGCATGACTTCCTCCGCGCACACCAGCGGCACAGAACGCATTCGCGAGGTGGCCGACAGTGTCGCCGCCGACGTGTATGTGAACATCCAGGGCGATGAGCCGCTGGTACAAGCAGAGCATTTGAGCTTGCTGATTGAACTGTTTTCCAAGGCTGACGGTGAAGGAGCGGTGCAGGTGACCACATTGAAAACACCGCTCGAACATGGCGCCGCGCAGAATCCCAATGTGGTGAAAGTGGTAACGGACCTAGCCGGTCGCGCTCTCTACTTCTCGCGCTCGGCGATCCCTTACCGCCGGAATGCGGAGTCGCCGCTTCCAACCTACAAGCATCTGGGCTTCTACGCCTACCGCCGTGAGGCGCTATGGAAATACTGCGATCTGCCCATGACGTTGATCGAGCAAACGGAAAGGCTCGAACAGCTTCGTTTCCTGCATCACGGCATCCCGATCCATGTTGCGGAGACATCGTTGGATACCATCGGGGTTGATACGCGGGAGGATTGGGAAGCGTTCTCCGCCCAATGGGAAAAGGGAAAATCTAGCCAGCCATAGCGGTTAGTCTGTGCACCGTAAAGCGGGGATCCGCCTCCCGGTACTTGAGCGCTTTTTCCGAAGAAGGTCCTGCCCCAGCGGTCGGGTTTGTCAGCGTTTTGCGAAGTCGCGTGATGGCGGCCAGATGGAGTTGCGAAACTCTGGATTCATGCACGCCGAGCAGGTCGGCGATTTGCCGCATGCTCATCTCGCGCCGATAGTAGAGGTCCAGGACTTGCCGGTGCCGCTCGGAGAGGTCTGCAATTGCCATCGCCAGCAGTGTCCCTTGCTGCTTGCGAGCCGTTAGATGTTCAGGCGTAGCCTCGCTGCGATACGAATACTTCACGGCGCGGGAATTGTGGTAGAGCCGCTCCACTTCATTTAGTCCCCCTGCTGAAAATACCGAGACAGTTGGTATTGGAAGCTTGGTGGGGTGAGCTGCCAATTTCATGGCGTATTGCGGAGTCGACGGCTGCGGGTCGGCTAATCCAGTATTAGCCAATTCATGGATGGGATCGGAGTCTTGCGTCGGAGCACTGTCGCGGAGGCTCTTCACTTTTTTTCGGGCGCTGCGTGACAGCCAGTCCATGCCCCGTAGCCCATCCAAAATTGCGCCGCGTATACGGTGCTCCGCGTAAGTCTTGAGCAGGATGCCGCGGCTGGGATCGTACTTACCAATGGCGTCGAGTAAGCCAAGTGTCCCATAGCCAATCAGGTCATCAAGGTCCACCGCAAAGCACTGTCGCTTCCAGAGACCTCTGGCTACCATGCGAACCTGCGGCAGATGCGCGAGCAGCAGTTCCTCGCGATGCCACGGATCGGGCTGCGTGCATTGCGAGGTGATTGCGGGCAACACTGGGATAGCGTATACAACGGCGGAAGTGGCTATCGAACTAGAACCAACACGTACTGCAGTAGCTTGAGAATAAGTTGAGGGCATCGCGAATGTTGATCTCCTGCCCTTCTTCAAAATGGCAATGGAAGAGGGCGCGGTGATGTAAGCAGGTGTGTAGCCACGATTTAAGGTGGGAGCGTAGGCGCTAACCGGTTGATTACAATCTGCTAATTATAGATCAGCGAAGTTGGGGTAGGCACGCGGGAAGCCCGATTTGGGAAGGAATGCCATAATGGCACTCAGCTGATCCGTTGCGGAGGGGTAAGCTATGCGTGCCAGATTGGGCATGGGATTTAGGAGAGCACTTACGCGAGCGGGACGGCGCACATGCGTCGGCGTGTGGTAGGATGAGTCCTTGCGGATTGACAGTTCTAATACTCTAGTGCGGGGGGCCAAGCGACCATGATTCAAACAGCGCCGCGGGCGGACATCCGCTCCATTGCCCAATCAGGAAAACTTAATTTGGCCGTTCGGCTCAATGGTGAGCGCAGCCAAGGCGCGGTGATCTCAGCTCCGGGTTCGCCAAAATTAATTTCCGGCGTGTTGCTGGAAGCCCTGGCCATCCATCCCGATGATCGCGGATATTTCGAGGAAGTATTCCGTGTTGGCAAGGGGCTGGCCAGCGAGTTGGCGGGAGCCAAGGAATTACAAGTTTCCGCCGCGCTATCTTATGCCGGGACTATCAAAGCGATTCATTTTCATCTGCGCCAAACTGATCTGTGGACGCCGGCATTGGGACTGATGCAGGTGGTCCTCTACGATCTGCGTGTGGATTCACCTACATTTGGACAGACCAACACCATCTACTCGGGCGTGCTCCGCCCGTTGCAGATATTGATTCCCCCGGGCGTGGGGCACGGATACAAAGTGGTTGGTCCCGATCCCGCGCTGTTGGTTTACGCCACAGATCGTTTCTACGATCCAAGCGACGAAGGGCGCATTGCCTGGAATGATCCCGACATTAATTACGACTGGGATACGCAGAAAAAGTAGGTCAGTCTAAAAGGGCGGCTCCGCAAGACGTCTATTCAAATCCGATCTGTCCGTATTTCCCCTTACCTATGCCCGAGACAACGTTGCCGTATATCTTGGGAGTTTCCGCCAGCAGCCACGATGCTGCGGCCGCCATGCTGCAAGGCGGCCGCATGGTAGCCGCCATTGAAGAAGAGAAGCTCTCGCGCGTGCGCAGGACGCACGGGCTTCCGCAACAGGCGATTCGATACTGTCTTGGCCAAGCTGGATTACGTGCTGCTGACATTCCGTTCGTCGCCGTGGCTCGTCCCCTCAGAGACCGCGCGCGCGGGTCCCAGTTGGCGGAGACATGGATTCCTGCGTGGCTGAAGACGGAATTTCCTTCGGCAAAAATAATCCTTGTGGATCATCACGCCTGCCACGCCGCGGCAGCATTTTATCCTTCTCCATTTGAACGAGCTCTGGTGCTGGTACTGGATGAATCGGGCGACGGAAAGTCCGCCAGTCTATCACTGGGCAGCGGTCTCGATATTGAACCTCTCTCCGATGCCACATTCCCGGACTCGCTGGGCAATCTTTTTAGCCGTGTCGCGGCACTGGCGGGATTTGCTTCGTTCGGTGACGAGCACAAACTGCAATGGTTGAGCACCGCCGGCACGCCCCGCTATTCGGAAGTCTTTCGGAACATCCTTGAAATGCAACCGGGTGCACTGCTCCGTGTAGATCAGAGCTACTTGCTTGCCGGCGGGGGAGCACGCGGCGGATTCGCTGGCAAGTTTTTCGAGGCCTGCGAGCTTCCGCTTTCAGGAGAATTCACAGAGATGCAGCGTGCCGACCTGGCCGCCAGTCTCCAGTGGGTCGTGAATGAAACGGTGGAGTTGATGGCGGGAGCCCACCTTCAGGGGACTGAATCTGGAAATCTTTGCCTGGGTGGTGGAGTCGCTCTGAACTCTCTGCTGATCAGTCATCTGGAAAGTTCTACAAAGTTTGGTGGTGTATTTGTTCAGCCAGCCGCAGGCAACGCAGGTAACGCCGTAGGCGCGGCGCTCCATTGCGCGCACCAGCAGTTACGCCTCGCCTCCCGCACGCCTCTCGATCACTTGTTTTTCGGCCCAGAGTTTAGCGACGAAGCGATCAAGGACGTACTGGAGAACTCGAAACTCAGTTTCCGCTACCTGCCGCAGCGTAAGGATATCATCGCCGCCGCAGTGGATGTTCTGAAGAGCGACAAGATGCTGGGCTGGTTTCAGGGGCGCGCCGAATTTGGCCCACGCGCGCTCGGAGCACGGAGCATCCTGGCTTCGCCTCTGGGTCAATACGTAAACGAGAACCTGAATCAGTACGTAAAGCATCGTGAAAAATACAGGCCATTCGCCGCCGCCGTTCCCGAAGAGTCTGCGTCGGAATACTTTGAATTCTCAGGATCGGCGAGGTTCCTTACTTCCGTGGGACGCGTGAAGCAAAAGCATCTTGATCGGTTTGCATCCAATTTGTTGGTGGCGCAGTCCGAGCCAGGCTCCACCGAGGGAACACCCGAGGGAACGATGGAGAATCGCATTCGCGTGCAAATCGTGAGCAAGGTCAGCAACCGATATTTATGGGATTTGCTGAATGCCTTTGAAAAAGCCACCGGAGTTCCAGTGCTGTTCAATACATCCTTCAATCTCTTCGGTGAGCCACTGGTATGCTCTCCCCGCGACGCCATTCGCAGCTTTTACTGTTCGGGACTTGACCATCTGATGATCGGTCCATTTAGTCTTGCCAAGTAGGTCCCCGTCGAGAAGCAGTCAAGAAAATGTAATCTGAACTGGCTCTTCAGCACGGAAACCCAGTACAATAGAGACTTTCAGCACAGCTTTTGCCAGAGAACTGGTGGGGCCACCAATCGGTGGCCATGTAAACACGGTCTGCGTTGACCCGTGGTCGAATGCCGGCACGCCATAGACCAAATTAATAAGAACAAGAAAGCAGTTAAGTAAAGCCCATGTCTAAACAAGAAATTACGATTGCCCACAGCCCGGACTCCGACGACGCATTCATGTTCTATGCGTTGGCGACGAGCAAAGTTACCTCCCCCACGCTCTCCTTTCAGCACACTTTAAAGGACATTGAGAAGCTCAATCAGGAGGCGCACGAAGGGGTCTGGGATCTGACCGCCATCTCGTTCCATGCCTACCCTTACATTGCGGACAAGTATTGCTTGATGCCCTGTGGCGGGAGCCTCGGCGATGGCTACGGTCCGATGGTCGTTTCACAGCGCTCTTCCATGCAGGCTTCCGACCTGCGCGGAAAGAAGATTGCCGTGCCCGGCCTGCTGACCACTGCGTACCTGGTCTTGAAGATTTACGAGCCGGACTTTAAGCCCGTGGTGGTTCCTTTCGATAAGATACTGGATGCGGTGCAGGAAGGCAGCGTGGACGCTGGCTTGCTGATTCATGAAGGTCAGCTCACCTACCGACGGCAAGCTGTCCACTGTGTTCTGGATATGGGAAAGTGGTGGAAGGAAAAGTTCTCTCTGCCGCTGCCCTTGGGGGGCAATGGCATCCGGCGGACGTTTTCTCCTGAACTGCGCGCCGAGATGGCCCGCCTCCTGCATGATAGCGTGCAGTACGCGCTTGACCATCGCCAGGAAGCTCTGGCGTACGCCATGCAATTTGCCCGGGACCTGGAAACAGAATTGGCGGATCGCTTTGTGGGAATGTACGTCAACTCCTACACGCTGAAATATGGCGATGACGGGAAGAAGGGCATCGAGAAGCTTTTCGATCTGGCCTTTGAACGCGGATTGATTCCCAACCGGCCAGCCGTGGAATACTAGGTTCGTGAGCATGAGTTAGTAGGCGTTGCGGTGGCTTCATTTGTGCGCGATGTGAATTGCTCAAGACAAAATTGGTGCAAGGGCAAGACGGAACAGATAGCTAGTAGATGCAATTAATAGCTACGAACGCGGGCAGTTACCCCCGAATCGACTCAACGCCGGAATGGTCGTTGTTGCGGCAGACTACCGCCCGGGTTGAGAGCGGAAATAAGGCCAAATCTGAGCTGGGCGCAACCCTGGGTGCAACCCTGGGTGCAACCGAGGATATGCTCACTCGACTGGCCATCAAAGATCAGGCTGATAGCGGGCTTGATCTGGTTACCGATGGACAGATTCGCTGGTATGACCCCATCTCGCACGTGGCTGGAAAATTGACGAATGTTTCGATCAACGGCTCACTGCGCTTTTTTGATACCAATTTATACATTCGCCAGCCAGTGATCCGAGGGCCGTTTGCGTGGGCAGTGCCTGTACTGCGCCCGGAATTCGAGATGGCCCGTACAGCCAGTTCCAGGCCGGTAAAGCCAGTCATGACCGGCGCGCTGACTCTTGCGAGACATTCTCTGGTCCTTGACCCACATTATCAGAAGGATTTCGCGCGTTTGGTCGTGGATTACAATGAGGCGTTGGTATGCGAGGTGCGCGAACTAGCAACCGCCGGCGCCACCGTCATCCAGATTGACGAGCCTGCCATCCTTAAGGACCGCCAGCCTAACGATCTGCGCATTATGGCTGCGTGCTGGCGTAGATTGGCTACCGCCAAGGGAAACGCCAAGTTGGTATTAAACGTATTTCTTGGCGACCCCGGGCCAATTCTTGGTGATCTGCTGGCTCTGCCGGCTGATGTGCTGGCTCTCGACTTTACCTGCCGTCCGAAACTGGTCGATCAGGTCGCCGCCGCCAAACCTGCCAAGGCATTGGGATTGGGTTTGTTGGATGGAGGCAATGCGACACTAGAGGAGACGGGCGCAGTAGCGGAGTCGCTCGCGAAAATTCTGCCCAACGTTAGTGCATCGGAGTGTTACCTGAGTCCGTCGGCGGGGCTTGGGTCCTTACCGCGCGATCACGCGCTGGCAAAGCTTAGGCAGTTGGTGGCGATTCGCAACAGCTTTTGTGGTTAACGGGTGCCTCATAGTAAGAGGGAGCGGAGCCGACAATCCCCCAGGAATTTGCAAAGAAGGAGAAAACGATGATTGAGAAACCGAGTGAGCCGGAGAACGAATATTTTGCACGGGTGGAAGCCCAGAAGCGTCTGGACGCGCAAGTGAAGCGTGCGGCGGGAATAGCGGACGAGGAGAAAAACAGGCTGAAGGAACTGCACTACATGCATTGCCCGAAGTGCGGGACCGAACTGCACGAAGAGACGTTCGAATCTATTACCGTGGATATCTGCCCGTCCTGCCGGGGCATCTTCCTTGATGATGGCGAGCTGGTGAAGTTGACGGAGCGGCCCAAGGGAGTGCTCGGTAAAGTGCGCGGCCTGTTTTCTTCGTGATGTAATCTCGTAGAATGGACCGCCCTTAAACGCAAAGAAACATTTTTCGCAAGCATTTTCGGCAATACTTCCCCTACTTTTCAATCACGGAATTTTGGTGACATCAAGTCCCAAAATTCCTTTTTTTCATCTAAAAAATCGGATGTATTTTTCGTGTCCACTGCGAGCCGTCCTGGCATAGAATAGTCCCCCACTCAAATTGAGCGCAGTTCTTCTCTAATGAGGAAACAAAGTTGTACCCGTGGGTTTTACGATTAAGGACGCTTCCCTGATGAGCATGGTCCTGACACAGACTATTTTCCCCGGCCTCCAGCCCGTCGCAAGGGGAAAGGTGCGCGACATCTACAGTGCCGATGGCGGATTGGTCATGGTGGCCACCGATCGCATCTCCGCCTACGACTGCATCCTCGGCACGCCCATTCCTCAAAAGGGGAGAGTGTTGACGCAGCTGTCGATTTTTTGGTTTGAGCTGTTGAAGGACATCATTCCGCACCATCTGCTGACGGCCGACCCGGCTATGTTTCCAGCACCGTTTCCGCAGTTCGCCGATCAACTGGATGGCCGCTCGATGTTCGTCAAGCAGGCCAGGCCGATACCGATTGAATGCGTGGTGCGAGGATACCTTTCGGGCTCGGCATGGAAGGAGTATAAAGCCAGCGGGCAAACCGCAGGCATCACTCTTTCCACAGGACTGCGAGAATCCGACCGGCTTAATGAGCCGATGTTCACGCCCGCCACCAAAGCGCAGTCTGGACACGACGAGAATATCTCATTCGAGCAAATGGTCAGCCAGGCGGGCAAGACCTTGGCCAGCCATTTGCGCGACGTTAGCATTGCTCTCTATCAGAAGGCTTCCGCCTACGCACGAGATCGTGGCGTGATCCTGGCCGACACCAAGTTCGAGTTTGGGATTGAGTCTGGCACGGAAGACGGAAGCAGCGAGGGTAAAGTGATTTTGATCGATGAGGCGCTTACTCCGGACTCCTCGCGCTACTGGCCGCTGGCGCAGTATCAGCCGGGCGGACCGCAGCCCTCATATGACAAGCAGTTTGTCCGCGACTATGTTGAGTCGATTGGTTGGAATAAGCAGCTGCCAGCGCCGCAACTGCCAGCCGACGTCGTCGCGAAAACCACCCAGAAATATCTGGAAATATTCCGTCTATTGACGGGCCGTGAGTTGGCCTAGGGATCACGCCGGGGCCAAGGATGTTGATAGGGATTGTGCAGGAAGCAGAAACATTAGAGGAGTTGCCGTGAGAGACCTGATCGAAAAATTGATCACGCAGATGGTGGAGACGGGAGTCTTCTTCCAGGATGCGGTGTCGGAGTTCGAGAAAAAATATATTCGCAAGGTTCTGGAGCAGTCCGGCGGCAACCAATCCAAGGCTGCTAAGGCACTCGGCATGCACCGCAACACGCTCGGTCGGAAGATGGAGGAATACCACCTCGCCGCGCGGAACGGATCGCGCTCCACGGCCTCTCGCGCTCCTCGCGCCAAGCGCCCCAAATAGCTTCCCCTCTGATTCTGTACCTCGATTGAAAACAAAAGAGCCTTCCTGATTTGCAAGCGTTCAGGAAGGCTCTTTTATTGTATGTTGTGAATCCTACTTGGTGATCTTGGCTCCAGTAAGCTTCAGGACAAAAGGCTTGGCTGTGTAGGAATCAATTACGCCTTCCACCATGATGTCTTCGCCCTTCTTCAAAGCGCGGCCAGGCGCAGTCAAGCTGACCTCCAGATCATGCTTACCGTCCACGACAGCGACGTCTGCCGAGACGGCCAGCATAAGCGTGCGCGGAGCGGTGGCAGGGGTGGACGAGACAACTCGGCCCGGTAGCGGCAACGACGCTCCCTTCAGAAGTGTCCAAGTGTCAGCTTCCTTCTCTCCACCCGCCTGAAGATGCTTGCGAATGTCGTCGAAGGTTTCCAGGTCCTCAGGCTTAACCGTCAGTTCGCGTACCTTCACCGGCTCTGGTTCCGGCTCCGGTGGGGGCGCCATTTCTTCCATACTTTTCACGTGGAAGTCAGCGGGCGGGAATGCAGCGCTGGCGGCTTGTGCCAGCACGGCATCCAAGCCATCTGTGTCGCCATGGCGGGCATCGTAGACTTTTGTCAGATAATCTTTCACGCTGGTCTTGGTCGCCTCTGGAAGAGCGCCGGGCCCGGTGATGGATACCGCACGGGACAATGACCAAATACCCTGATCATAATTGGATGGCTTGGGAGACAAGTGTGCTAGTCCCATCCAGTAGAAATTCAGAGCGTCATTCGGATTGGCTTCGCCGCTTCGTTTCAGCTCTGTCTGTGCCTTGTCGTATTCCTTCTTCTGCAACGCGACGAATCCGATAGTCTGATGGAAGATGGCCGCCGACTGTGCTTTTTGTTTTTCAAACTGCTCAGGCGCCACGCCTGCAGGAGCCTGCATGGCATCGACCGCAGCCACGCCTTTTACCGCGATTTCAGCGGTCTTGCTGAGTTGGGCGTCAAAATCGGGAGCCGCAGGATTGGCCGAGCGTGGGAACATATAGCTGAGCAGAATCAGTGCACGCAGATTGTTCGGCGTGAGTGTGAGCAATTTCTCAGCGGTCTCCTGCATCTTGGCGGCATTATTGGTTGCCTGATAGGCGCCGAGCTTCATCTCCAAAATCTTGTCTGGAAACTTGGACTCCGGGTAGTCGGTCGTGTACTTGTCCGACAACTGGATTATCTGGGCGGGATCCTTAGACTGAGTAATGGCATTGAAGGCGTCATACTCGGCACGGTCCTTCCATGGCGAGGCTTCCTGTGCCGGTGCCTGCGTCCATGCAGGCCGGATTGCCAAGGCACCTCCCAGCAGGACAGTCATAATAGCCAAGCGAAGTAAAAATTTGCCCTTCATCATCCTAATTACCCCTTTCAACTGGATTGCCGATATCCGAATTACTATACCCCGGCATGGGGGTCTTATTTCCACCAAAAAATTAACATAGATCGTGTGGAGTGGAAATAGTTATTTTGCGGTTCGTCAAAGGCTGCCTCGCCGCAACCCTTTCGCCGGTTCTCATCAATATTAACAGATGCCCGCAGAATGGATGGCGTTGCCTTGAGCGGTGCAGCAGTGACTCCCGCCTTTGCAAAGCTTGGCTCTTCCGCGAATCGTTTATGTTGGCCTAGCTGGTTGCTGTGTCGAGCTGCCTTGATTTAGGCAAGGCTCTGCCTTTTTGCTTCGAGTTTATAAGCTTATCAACATAATTTCGCAGATTGGGAGCCAGTCTGGGATCCTGCCGCAGGTCTCCCAACTCGGTGGTAGTACGATCGGGTAGCAGCGCGGCAAAACGCGCTAGCGG
>CAMBEY010000067.1 GCA_945865705.1 Candidatus Sulfopaludibacter sp. SbA3 | reverse complement strand
GCCGTCATCAGCACGGGCCGCACCCGTTCGAGTGTGCCGCGAATGATCATCTTCTCGTCAAACTGCTCGCCTTCGTAGCGCACCAGATGAATGTAGTGCGAGATCATCATGATGCCGTTGCGCGCCGCGATGCCGCCCACCGTAATGAATCCCACCAGCGAGGCAACGGAAAGCACTCCGCCCGACAGATAGACCGCGATCACCGCGCCAACCAGCGCCAGCGGAATATTCGCCATCACCTGCAACACCACGCGGACAAAACCAAACTGCGCGTAAAGCAGCAGGAACACTCCCAGAATGGCTACCACCGACATCGCCAGGATCAACTCCGTCGCCTGCTGCTCGAACTCAAACTGCCCGCCGTATTCAATCCAATAACCAGTAGGCAACTTCACCTGACTGTTGATGCGAGTTTGCAGTTCGGTAACCGCGCCGCGCAAATCGCGGCCAGCGACGTTGGCCTGCACCACGATGCGCCGCTGCGCATTCTCACGCCACACCTGATTGGGGCTGGACGATAGCGTAATATCAGCCACCTGCCGCAGCGGAACTTTGCCGCCGGCGGGAGTGTCGAGGAGCACGTCGCTGATCGCTTCAATGTTGTTGCGGTAGGCTTCATCCAGCCGCACAATCACGTCGTAAGTCCGCTGTCCATCGAGCACTTGTGAAACCGTCCTGCCTTGCAGCGCCGTCTCCAGCACATCGTTGATCTCGCCAACCTGCAAGCCGAACTCAGCGGCGCGCTGGCGATTCACGGTCAAGCGCAATTCGGGCACCAGCGACTGCTTCTCCACCGCCACATCCACCATGCCCGGCACGGACTTCATGACGGTTTCGATCTCATCGGCCATACGCCGCAACTCGGCCAGCTCCGCCCCAAAAATCTTGATGGCAATCTGCGAGCGCACTCCGCTCTGCATGTGGTCGATGCGGTGCGAGATGGGCTGGCCGATGTTGAGATCGACGCCGGGAAGAATGGAGAGCTGACTGCGAATGTCAGCAATGATCTCCTCGATCTTCCGCTCGCCCGGGTCGAGCGCTACTTCTATCTCCGTGTAATAGACGCCCTCGGCATGGTCGTCCAGCTCGGCGCGGCCCGTGCGACGGCCCGTCGATTTGACGCCCTTGACGGCCAACATGCGCGTTTCCGCCAGTCGCCCGATGGCGTCGGACTCCGGCAGGCTCACGCCCGGCTCGGCCTGCACGTTGACGGTGAGCGTGCCTTCGTTAAAATCAGGCAGGAACTCACGGCCCAGCAGGGGAATGAATGCGATGGAAAGCAGCACCAGAAAGGCTGATGCGATTAGAATCTCCCAAGCATGAGGGAGCGTGAAGCGCAGGATGCGCGTCTGCAGAGACTTCAGGCCGCGGACCAGAAAGGAGTCCTCGTCCTCATCCATAAAGGAAGCCTTCGGCAGCAGATAATAGCACATCACCGGCGTCAGAGTGAGTGAGACCAGCAGCGAAGCGAGTAACGAAATGATGAAGGCGATCCCCAGCGGCGCGAACAAACGGCCTTCCACTCCAGAGAGGAAGAACAGAGGAATGAAGACCAATACGATAATGAACGTGGCGTAGACAATCGAATTCCGAATCTCCGCCGAGGCGTCGAAGATCACCTGCAACGCAGGTTCGGGATTCTCGCGACGGTGATTCTCCTGGAGGCGTCGAAACACGTTCTCGACGTCCACGATGGCGTCGTCAATGATTAACCCGATGGCCACAGCCAAGCCGCCGAGCGTCATGGTATTCACGCCCAAACCCAGCACCTTCATCACCAGAAACGTCAGCAGAAACGATGCGGGGATGGCCATTACGTTGATCACGGTGGTGCGGAAATTCCAGAGAAACAGGAAGAGGACAATCGTAACGAAGATGGCGCCTTCCACCAGGCCATCCTTCACGTTATCGATGGCGCGTTGAATGAAATCGGCCTGGCGAAAAACGTTCGTATCCAGCGTAACGCCGGCTGGCAGAGCGGGCTTCAGCGATTCGATGGCGGCTTCGAGCGCCTTCGTGAGGGCGATGGTGTCGCCGTTCGGCTGCTTGTAAATGCTGAGGATCACCGCGGGTCCGCCATTGAATCCGGCCGCCCCGCGCGGAGCGGGCGGGCCAAATTGCAGGTGGGCAACATCGGAGACGTGGATCGGCTGATCGTTGCGGAAGGCGACCACGGTCTGACCAATTTCTTCGAGGCTGCTGGTGCGGCCCACGTTGCGAATCAGAATTTCGCGATTCGGTCCGGTGAGGAATCCGCCGGAAGTGTTCTGGTTGGACGCGCCGACGGCGGCTTCCAGCTCGTGCAGCGTTACGCCATACTCCTGCATGCGGTCGAGAGACGCCAACACCTGATATTGCTTCACCCCGCCGCCGATGACCGTTACCTGCGACACGCCGGGCACGGCAAGCAGACGCGGACGAATCACCCAGTCGGCCACTTCGCGCATTTCAAGAGGCGAAACTTTCCCGTCATCACTCTTCAGCGCGACCAGAAGAATCTCGCCCATGATGGAGCTGATCGGCCCCAGCACGGGCGTCAATCCCTGCGGCAGGCGGTCGCGGGCCAGCTCGAGTTTTTCGGCGACAATCTGGCGGTCGCGATAGATATCCGAGTCCCAATCAAACTCGACAAATAGTAGCGACAGACCCACGCCGGACTGCGACCGTATGCGCTCGACATCCGTCGCGCCGTTCAGCGCGTACTCGAGCGGCAGCGTCACCTGCACTTCCACTTCCTCGGGCGCCAATCCTTCGGCCTCGGTGAAGACGGTGACGGTGGGGCGGTTCAAGTCGGGGAAGATATCGACGGTCAGCTCGCGCCAGACAACGTAGCCGCCGTAGCTCAGCAACAATACGGTCATGCAGATGACCATCAGGCGGTGTTCGAGGGAGAACCTTATTATGCGATTGGACATGAGTCGGGACAGGCTCGTTTATATTGCTGCGTTATTGTGCTTTGAAACTTTCCATTGCAATGGACTATATTTCCAGAATTTCGGTTCGCTAAATTTGCAGATCAACACACTCAAAGTTTGGCTTAATGTGCGGCGACTGCCGGCACCGCATAGGAGGCGCTCTCCGACTGCTGGCCTGGCAGCGCGCCCAGCATGCCCGCGCCATTCACCACCACGCGATCTCCTTCACCGATTCCTGACAGCACCTGCCAAAAACCGTTTTGGCGAATCCCTACTTCCACCGGTTGCGCGGCAAAGTTTCCGTCCGCCCGCGCTATATATACCCAGCGCTTGGTTCCGGTATCGATGACCGCCTGCTCGGGAACAGCCAGCACGCGCTGCTGCCGGCGAAACTCTGCGCGAACAAAAGATTCGAGAGCCAGCACGTTACCTTCATTCACCACATCCACGATAACCGGCACCGACCGATTAGCGGAATCAATTGTGTCGCCGATCCAGTGGACGGTTCCCGACAATGTCTTGGCACCCGCGGAGGGGGGGATGATGGTAGCCGATTGTCCCCTTTTCAACGTAAGCAAGTCCAAGCCGTACACCTGCGTTTTTACCCACACCCGGCTGGGGTCCACGATGGTGAATAGCTGCTTATACTCGTCGTTGAGATTCAGCTCGCCTGGCGTGAAATTTATGGAAGCGATAATGCCATTAATGGGAGAGCCGACGGGCGTTCGGCGCGGGTCGCGAAACTTTTTGGTGGCCTCCATGGCTTCGTCCTGCTTGCGGACTTCGTCGAAGATGCGCACCGCTTCATCGCGCAACTCCTTGGCCCACTTGGCATCTGCTTCGTAAAGCGGATTTGCGGCGGCCAACTTTTGCGTGCGATCCAGTTCAAGCTGCGCCGCATCGCGCCGCTCACGAGCGCGAGCCAGCACGCCGTTGATGTCGAGATCCTTGGCTTCCATCGGACCGCGTTCAATGGCGGAAAGCTCCAGCGTTACCACCGCCAACTGCTGGCCGCGCTTGACGGTTTCGCCAAGACTCAGTGGCTTGGGCGCGAACTCGATTCGCCCCCACAGCGGAGCCTCGACAATCGCGGTGAGATCAGGCCGCGCTTCGACGTGGCCGGTAGCACGAACAACCTGATCGAGCGAGACCTGCTTCGCTTCCGCTAGAGTAATTCCCAATTCCTTTTGCGCCGCGTCCGTGATGGCGTACGTTCCATCTTCATTCAGAACGACGAATTGCTCACCTTCCGGTGGCGCCACCGTCTTGCGCATATTCAGCACGGCAGGAAGGATGAATCGGTCCATCACCCCAACCACGAAGATTAAGCAGGCCAGTCCGATCAGAGCGGGCCTGACCATGCGCGTCCCGGCACCGCTCACTTCGCCGGCCTGCTGACGCACACGCCACAACTGGATCGCAGTTAATCCAACGACTAAAAGTACCAGGGCGATATTCACCATGAGCCGAAAAAAACTGGCTGGATTGCTCTGCACCGTGATCGGGAAATCCAGGCTGAACTCATCGCCAGTTTCCGTCTTGAAAGTGAAGTGGAGATTGAAGGACCCCGCTTTGGGGAACTGGTGTTCCGCAATGCCAAACACTCCCGCCTCTCCCTCCGGGTGAACGGGCAGGTGCGGCTCGACGGCGCGTTGCGATTGCGTATCGACGAGTGAGCCTTCCGGCTGGAGCCCCAAGGGAATTTCGGTGCCAAGCAGCGGATCGGGAACTGCGAGCAGGCGGAACGCTTTGATTTCGACGTTGGCAATCTCGCCCGCAACGGGAAGCGACGGCGAGTACATGATCTCCACGCGGTAGTTGCCGTTCGCGCCGGTTACGTTCTGGACGAATGTCTGCCGGCCGCCACCTGCGACTTCGCCATGCGCGCGGAGCGAGGTGGGGATAAGAATCCCCGCACAAAGGCAGAGGGCTGCGGTTGCGAGAATCGCAAGCTCCGGAAACGGACACGATCGTTTCATTCTCGGTGAGGTCACGGAGCCACCTCCACGCGGCCAATCATGCCGAAGCGGAGAAGCTCATCCGGATTGCTGACGCGAAAAATCAATTCGCGGGTGCGCGTTTCCTGGTCAACTGCGGGTTCAATGATTTCCAGCGTGCCGGTAAAAACTTTACCCGGCAGATTGTCGAAACGTATCCCCGCCGTTGTACCCATGGGCCAGGAGCGGAACTGCGACTCAATTACGCGCGCCGCCACGCCGACCTGTGCGAGATTCACGATGCGATAGAGCTTGAATCCCTCATTCACCGTTTGATTTTGTGTGAACGCCGCTTCTGCAATTTCACCATCAATGGGCGAGGCCAGCGGCTTCCGTGTTGGCGACACATTGCCGATCTGTTCGTCCTGCTGACCAATCAGAGTGCGGGCTTTTTCGTATTCCGCCCTGGCGTCCAGCTCTTCGGCTTTCAGATGCTGCAATTGCTGGCCGGAGAGATTGCCCAGGCTCATCAGGCGCTCACCGCGCTCGCGTGCGATGCGCGCCTCCAGCGCCCGGTAGCGGGTGTCCAGCAATACTTTCAGCAAATCCCAACGCTGGTTGGAGATATGCGCCGCATCGTGCAGATTGTAGCGGTGTTCGATGATGACCACGGGGTCGCCCTTCTTCACACGGTCGCCGACTGTATAAGGCTTCTCTTTGGGAGAAATCGTACGGCCCGTGGCGGGCGAAAATATTTCAGCGCTGGAATCCGGGAGATGGACCACCTTGCCCAGAAAGTTTGTGGATTGCGCGCGCAGTAACGATGCGCCCAATGGCAAGGTTAAACATAAAAGCAAAGCGCGGCAGGCGCTTCGGCACTGTGAAGCGTTTCGCGGAAAGTAGTTGCGAGATTGGCAGTGCATCTTCATTTGAGATTTCATTCGACGGTCACTCTTATGGCTTGCCAGCCTCGGTCAATATTTGCAACCCACGGCGGACTGTGGCGGCAACCGCCTCCGCTGCTGCAGCCGCCCCGGAGTATCGAATATCCTTACCCACCGTTAACGGCGCGGCGGAATTCTTGCCTTTGAATTGATCCAGAAACGTGGCGGCGGCAAGACCGGGATCGTCCTTGTTCAACACGATGACGACGCGATGAATGGTCATATCTCTCTTCAATCCGATCGCCATATCGATAGCGCCCTTCGGGCCCTTGGTGTCCACCACAAGCACCATGCCGAGCACGCCCGAGCCATCGCCGCTCTTACCGACTGCCACATAGAAAGTGGCGGGATTATCATTGGCGTGGAGCTTACTGCCGGAAGCCTGTTCAATGCGCTTTACCTGCGCGGCGGACAGCGATTTTTTGCGCGCCGTAAATCCGGTAGCCTCCGGGAAAACGCTCTTCAGGGTCTTTTCAGGGAATCCAGATTCGTGGGCCACCAAGGGAAGAGACGGCAAGGAACTGAGAATCACGGCCAAGGCAAACCAAAGATATGGGCGATATGGTGCAAGCGGGACTCTCATACCTTGATTTTACTCCTTCCAGGCCTGGATTTCCGATTCCCTGCCCGTTATCGACTGCTTATCGACCGCCGGACGAAGCGTTAACGGTAGCCTCGAATGCCGCCGTAACCGCCCACACGCGATAATTCATTTCCACTTGAGTGGCCTGCCGTTCCTGCCAGAGAAGTTCGCTGATGGAAACGCCGCTCACCGAGTAGGATTGGAATAATTTCTTGAGCAGTTCCTGCCCGCGTGGGACAACATCCTTCTCGAACAATTCGAGCCCTGGCGCATCCTCGTTGGAGGGCGGGGCCGGCTCGACGACGGCCAACAAAGGCACTGCTGTTGGACGTCCCGCTACGGCGTTGGCTCGCGCGATGGCGTGCCGCAGATTGGCTTCCAACCGTGCCACTTCAGAAGCCGCCTGCTTTTCAGCATGTGCGAGTATTTCGGCATCCAGCGACGAAATGCTCTGGGTCTCCAGTCGGGGCTGAATGGCTTTATTCCAGCCGGCAAGGCGGTCCTGACTCTGGCGAGCGGCGGAGGCACGAGCTTGCGCCAGCAGAATTTGGAGGAAGTCATTGTCGATTGCACTGAAATCGGGAGGAGGAGGGGGAACTTTGGTATTGGCCGGCTTAGGCTGATTCTTCGCGATCATTTCTCGAAATTGCGTAAGTGTAACCGGTGAATTGTCCCCAGCACCCCGGTTGGATGGCTGTTGAGCTTGCGCAGATTGACAATATGCGGCAAGCATGACGAACAGGAATCCTGCGCACCCCACAGTCGCTATGGGGTTTCCGAAAATCCGAGACCTTTTGTATCTGCTTGTCATGACGTGGCCACAATCATTGTCCTGCAATAACGGTGTTTCACAATGAGTCCAGTATTTTATTTCCGAGCCATCCCGGTAAACCTCGTTGGTTAGTGTGTAAAAAAGAAACACGCCACCATGCCGCCTTCTCCCTCGGCGAGTACTTCTACCTGAGCACCAAAGGCGCGAACGTCGCCAGCCGCTTTACTGCTTCCCGCTAACTGAGCGGAAGCCTCCGCGCGCAGCGAGATGTTCGCGGGAACCGCCGTCTCCAGAATGTTAAAGGAGAGATAACCAAGGAGTCCAGAGGGTATCGCTTTGCCTGCCTCGCCGGGAACGCTGGCGCGCACGGTCAGCGCGGTGGTCTCCAAACCCTGATCGTTCTTGCCATCTTTGGTTTCCGTCTTGATCTCCACATTGCCCAACTCGGCGGCGGCCCCGAGATCGACTTTGGAAAATTTCAGGTTCTTGCTGACAAAACTGATAGTCAGGCTGGCCTGTCCCACGGCTTCCTGTTCGGCAGGCGTGAAGTAGATTGGGACAACGACCGAGGAGCCGGGCAGTCCAGAGGCACTCCCCAGCGTCAGTCGAGTGGTCGTCTTGGGATCCACAGGGGGTTGCGCGATGGCCCCCCCCTGAGAATATAGATTCGCCGAGGAGATAACTGCGAGTAGGATCGCGGCAAGCAATCTCTTATTCGCGATTTTGCTACGAGAGCCAATCATCTGATGAAGGTCCTTTCTAAAGAGTTAGATTCCGCCCGCAAGATGCCGAGTTGCCTGCGCTCTTGGTGACCAAACAACCTTGGCCAACCAGCGCGAGTTGACCGGTCCAGAAATTGAATAGAGACGAGCAATGAGTGAGGCAGCAAATGGCAGGGGGCGGTAATGTTGTGCCCGTACAACAGTTGACTCTCCCTGATCGGGACGCCCTCTTGGGCCCGCTGACTTCAGTAGTAGCCAAGGCGGCTTAACTGAGGTCAACAAATTGCGGGATCGCGTGCAGCAAGAGCCTTAACGCAAGGCATCCCAGCGCCAGAAGAACGAAGATGAAGTAGGCCGGCTGATTTTCGGTAAGCTGGAGAGTATAGAAAATACCCTTCTCAATATCATTAATCTGGTTGAATGCACCTTCGAGGTGCCCTGGATTGCGAACGTCGTAGTATTGTCCACCGGTGGAGTAAACGGCATTGGCAATCTGCTGGGATGCGCCTGGCTGGAGCGCCACACCCATCATGTAAATCTTGGTGCCCTCGGTCTTCGCGCGCTCCACCTCGGTCATGGGATCGCGACCGTAATTGTTGTCGCCGTCTGTAAATAAGATGATGACCTGACCCTTGGACTGCTTGCGGTTCTTCTGGCGGCTGAAGGCAAAATACCGATTGGCGGAGTTCAATCCTTCGCCGATAGCAGTGAACCCCTCATTGACGAGTGTGTGGGTTCCAGTCATGTGCAAATACTGTATGAGGCTCTCATGATCAAACGTCGCTGGGCTGACCACATAGCCATTGTTGGAAAAAACGGAGAGTCCGATGGCATCCCCGGGGCGTTTATTGACAAATGCCAAGGCGCTAGCCTTTACTGCCTCCATCTTGCTGCCGGCGGTAGGCGGTGGAGCTACCGTGCTCTGATTGGAGAACTGCGGCGGAGGTGAGGCGTTTACGGTGGTAACAGCCGACACATTGGCACCGCGCCCAATAGGTTCTTCCATGCTCTGCGAAAGATCCAGCACGAACATGATCTGCAATCCGCCGCGCTCGATGCGATTCAACTGAAACGGAAAGACCGGCCCCAGCAGTGCAACCAGGAGGAATCCCAATGCGGCAACTTCAAGCAAACGCGGTAAGCGGAGCACCGGATTGGGAGGACCAATCTCCTCGTTCATGATGTCGACGAGGGAATTGCTCCAGTAATTTCGCCGCAGCAACCGATAAATCAACAGCAGCACAAGCGGAGGAATTACGTAGAGAGCAATCTCGAGATGCGTGAAGCTGATGCCCAAATCCATTCTTGTTCCTTAAGCGTCGCTTGTGGTCTCTCCACCCGTATTTACTGGATGCAGAATGCCGATTACCTGCCAGCCTGAAGAATATCGCGCACATCGGCCACAAAGCCGGACGGATCACCAACCGCATTGGTATTGCGACCGTAGCGGACGTCTTCGCACATACCCAGGACGCGGCCAACCTTGTCGGCAAGATAGGATTCGGTAGACTGACGGGACAGTTCGTCCTTCATTTCGTCCGCCGTCAAACCTTCCGTGTGAACTTCAATCATGTGACCAACATAAGCTTTTACGTCTTGATACGAGCGGCCATAGAAGTCCATGACCTTTTGAGGATCGGAGAAATCGGATGGGACATAGTCGCTCCAGCGTTGCTGAATCGCGGCCATCGCCTTACGGGGGTCAGGACCTGTGCGCCCTGTACTCGCCTTGAAGACTCCATAACCCTCCCATGCTACGCCGAGCACCAGTATGCTCAAGGCAAACCAACCAATGCCCGCAAACACCCAACGATCCCTGGGCCAGCCATTGACCGTTACGGCATCGCGCAAGTCAGCGGCATCGGGCGTTAACGTGCTGCGGAGTCCGACGATAGGACCAGGAACTGTCAGGCTTTCGGCGGCCTTCTCATCCGCACTGACTGTAGTCGCATCCTTGCGGAAGAAGAACAGCGTCAACTGAGGAATCTGCAACTTGTCCTCGCCCACTGCGAAGCTAGCCAGCGTGATATCCAAGAACAACCGCTTATTCCCATTCATCAACTCGCTGACCGAGTAGGTGGCGTTGTAGACCCGCAGCGGGTCCATGTTGATCGTGTCCTTATTCAAGTTGTCCAACACGAACTCGACGGTGGGTTTGTGCTCGACAATGATCGCGTAATGGAACTGATCGCCAACCCAGACGGCTGTCTGGTCCAGACGCGTAGTAAGCTCGATTTCCTTGGAGGGGACCACGGGTGCCTTGCCACGAGCGCCACCCTGCGGCTGCCGCGATTGATTGGTCTCTCCGGTGAGCATCTCTTCTTCGCCGGCATCGTGGTCACTGCCACCCATCTGCCAAGCCGAGAGGTTCCGAGGCGTGGCCAGCAACAACACCACGGCCAGCGCCAGTCCGACAATCGCAAAAATCCAATTCTGACGTATCCTGTTCATACTTTCTTCCGCCTTTCAAATAACTCCATCAGAGGATCCATAAATGGCTCGCTCACGGGAAGGAACATACATTCCAGCCCCAGCGAAAAGAACAAATCCCGCAAACCCTGCTTGCGCCGCTCAACAATCGCCTCATATTGATCGCGTTGTTTGGAGGAAAGACTCAGGGTCATTTCGCCCTTCCCCTCGGCCGACCGAAAACGCAGTAGACCATGTCCAGTGGGTAGTTTCGTCTCCAGTTGGTCTTCAAAAATAATGGGCACAATATCATGCCGCCGGGCGATCGCCTTGAAATCGGGGATGTCCGGCAAATCCTTAGTATCCGGACTGGCAACAAAATCTGAGAGCAGAAAGATGATCGACATGCGATTCAGGCGGCTGCGCAGAAATCGTAAGGCAGTTTCCCAATTTGTGCCCGTGTTGCTGCGCTCCATGCCATAGAGCCGATCGATGACGCGCCAAACATGCCCTTTCCCTTTTCGGGGTGGCTCGTAAGCTTCCACTTTGTCAGAGAACGCCATGAATCCCAGATGGCAGTTATCTTCCGTGGCGGAAAAGGCCAACGATGCAGCCACCTGAACCATACGCATGCGCTTGGAGTATTCCGCAGTTGAGTAACGCATGGACCGTGACACGTCAGCCACGATGAATACGACTACTTCTTTTTCCTCATAGTTCCGCTTCAGGAAAAGGTCCTGCATGCGCGCGGAAACATTCCAATCCACTCGGCGAAGATCTTCGCCGATCTGGTACTTGTAATGACTCTCGAATTCATACCCGGAACCGCGAATGCGGCTTCGGCTCTGACCGAAGCGCAGACTGCGGATTCGGCGCGAGGCCGAAATCTCAAGGTACGCGAGTTCTTTGGCGATCTCCGGAGGCAGCAACCAATTTCTCCCTTTATGGAATCCTCTATGGGATCGATGTCCGGCGTAACACTTCCGCGACGACTTCGTCCGTAGTCACACCTTCAACTTCAGCGCGGATAGTGCGTGTCATTCTGTGGTGCAACACGTCCGTGGCGATGTATTTCACGTCGGAAGGCGAGACGTAATCTCTGCCGCGGAAGAACGCCGCGGAGCGCGCCATGGCCAGCAAGTGCTGGTAGGAGCGGGGAGAGACGCCGTACTGAATCATCTCCTTCACGATCGGCAGGCAATCCGAATTGGTGCTGCGAGTAGCCTGGCCAATGGCCACGATGTAGCGCCGAACTTTGTCGTCCACATGCACCTTGCTGGCAAGGTGGCGAATCTGAACCACCGTGGCGGGTTCCGCGACAGCTTCCAGTCTCAATTCCTCAAGCTTGGTGGCCAGCATCTTGAATTCATATTCCGGCGTCGGATAAACCACGCGGATCATCATGGCGAAGCGGTCAAGTTGCGCTTCTGGCAGACTGAAGACACCTTCCTGTTCGACCGGGTTCTGAGTCGCCAATACCCAGAACGGATCGTCCATTGGATAGGTGGTCTCGGAGATGG
>CAMBEY010000066.1 GCA_945865705.1 Candidatus Sulfopaludibacter sp. SbA3 | reverse complement strand
CCTGCTCGCGTGCAATTTTTGCGATTTCAGCGAGCGGGGCCTGATCTCCGTCCATGGAAAATATCGACTCGGTGATGATCAACTTCCGCCGCGCAGAGGTTTGCCGCTGCAATTGATCCGCAAGATCGGCGGCATCGCCGTGACGATAGATGCAAATCTCAGCGCGCGACAATCGCGCGCCATCGATGAGGCTGGCATGGTTCAGTGCGTCACTGAAGATGACATCGCCCGGTCCGACCAAGGCAGGGATGGTGCCGATGTTGGCGTGATAACCCGAAGCAAAAACGAGCGCCGCCTCAGTGCCCTTGAAGCTCGCCAATTCCTGTTCCAACTCGATGTGTGGTTCGATGTTTCCACTGATCAGTCGAGACCCGGTGGATCCGGTTCCATAGTGATGAACCGCCCGACAGGCGGCGTTCTTGACTCGCTCGTCATTAGCGAGGCCGAGGTAGTTGTTCGAGCAAAGCAGCAGTGCCCGCCGCGAGCCCACATCAATGAGCGGGCCGGGCTCGCCGCGCAACACGCGCAGGGATCGGAACATGCCCTGCTTGCGCAGAGCGATTAATTCTTCGCGGAACAATGTGGAAGCCATCACGTGAATGGACTATCTGCGACTTTTATAATCAAAGGCAGCAACAAACTAACGGACGGGCCTACTGGTTCCCGCCTACTATGGTCTCGGCTACAGCCGCTACTTCCGCGCTGCCGCTAAACGCCGGTGCGAGTCCAGGTGCGTAATCCGGCTGTAACTTCCTGGTCGGTTCGCGTGGCGCCGTCGCGGCGACAAAGCCCGCATCTTCCAGCATCTGCAGATCGGCAGCAGGAACCTCGCCGCGAGTAGTGAGATAGTCGCCTATGAAAATCGAATCGGCCACATAAAGGCCCAGCGGTTGCAGAGAGCGCAGATGGTACTCGCGCCCGCCGGCGATGCGAATCTCTTTTGATGGATTCACCAACCGGAACAGGCAGAGTATGGCCAGGCACTTCTGCGGCGTGAGTGTTTCCACCCCTCCTAGCGGAGTTCCGGCGATGGGGATGAGGAAGTTCAGAGGAATGGAATCGACGTCCAGCGCACGAAGTGAAAGCGCGAGGTCAATGATCTGATCGTCCGTTTCACCCATGCCGAGGATGCCTCCGGAACAGGGTGACATTCCCGCCTTCTTCACTGCTCCCAACGTATCCACCCGGTCCTTATAGGTGTGGGTGGTGCAGATCTCGCCGTAGTGCTCCTCGGAAGTGTTCAGATTGTGATTGATGCGCTCCGCGCCAGCCTCTTGCAGGATGCGGGCTTCATCCTCATTGAGCAGTCCCATGCAGCAGCAGATGCGCAGCGGATACGTCGCCCGGATTTCGCGCACCGCCGAGGCCACGTGTTCCAGTTCGCGAGAGGAAGGGCGGCGACCGCTGATGACGATGCAATAGGTATGCGCCTTCACTGCCATGGCTTGGCGCGCGCCTTCGAGCAGCGTCTCCTTCGATTGCAGCGGGTAGCGATCCACGCCCGATTGTGCCAGTACGGATTGGGAGCAATAGCCACAGTCTTCGGGGCAGAGGCCGCTCTTGGCATTGATCAGCATGTTGAGCTTGACGCGCTTGCCATGATAATGGCGCCTCACGCGGTAGCAGGCGGAAACCAGATCGAGTAATTCCTCTTCTGGCACGCTGAGCACGGCGCTGGCATCCTCCCGCGAGATCAACTTGCCGCCGAGCGCCTGCTCGGCCAACTCTTGCCACTGCATACGGTTCTCCCTGCTGTTAGTAATTACAATAAATGATTATACCGATGCCGGAGGTGGCATCCAAACAGGAATGCCGATTCCTGGAGGAATCGTTCAGGAAATTAACAGTAAACTTTGCTTATTGAATGGAAGGAAAAGTAATGGCGGCAGGCAATATCCGAGCTGTCCGGGTTTTCTGGACAAGGCTGGCGAAGTAGTCTCCTTCGCCGAGTTTGCGAAACATCCGGCCTGCAACTTCAGAGGCCTTCGGGCCGCCGCCGAGCTTAACTCCTGTACGTAACAGGACCACCACGGCCAGCTTCGCCGGCGAATCGCTATAGCCCGCAAACCATCCCAGCCGCGCACCATCCTGCGAACAGGTGCCTGTCTTGCCAAGAATGTGGATGTCCGGAATATTCGCGCGACGAGCGGTCCCGGCCAGAACGGCGCTTTCCATGCCTTTGCGGACAGAATCAATCGTCTCGCTGATCGGCAGTTCGCGCTTCAGCATGGGAACAAATTCTTCCCCGGCTGTTGGATACTGCAGATAGTAAAGTCTGCCACCGTTGGCCATGGCGCTGGTGAACGATGCCAGTTGCAAGGTCGTCATGGAAATTCCCTGACCAAAGCTGGCAACTTTGCCAACGCCGCCAGCACCCTTTGAGGGAGCTTTCTCGGGGAATGCGCCCTGCGATTCGGGATTGATCCCAAAGGAGGCTGCTTCCCCAAATCCGAAAAGTTTGCCATAGTACTGCAACCGCTCGATGCCAAGCGAACGGCCCAATTCTTCAAAATACAGGTTGTTGGATTTCGCCAGCGCCTGCTCCAGCGTCAGATACCACTTGCGGCCCAGTTTCAGTCGGTTGGTTTCACTGTTGATGATGCCATCGCCCAGCGCTGCCAGCGCGACGGCGGGCTTGAATGCTGAGCACGGCTGATAACCCGATTCGAGCGCGAGTTTCTGATTGACGATGGAGAGAATCTGCCCGTTTTCAGGATTCACCACGACCACGGCACCCATCAGCTTACCCAGCGCCTCAATCGCAGCGGCTCGCACGATTGGATCATCCCGGCTGGGATCATCATCCAGACTGGGGACACCATAGGTCGGTATTTTGCCGACTGGCGCGGGGCGCACTCGCCGCGGCGTGCGGCGGGCTATGGTTCTGGTTTTCTTGCGAGTAACAGCTTTGGATTTGGTTGCCGAAGTAGTACCAGTCTTGGCCAGTACTTTCTTTGATGGTTTTTTCTGTGCTGTAATTTTCGGTTTAATAACTTTCGATTTGATAGTTGCAGGCGCGGCGGTTCCCGTTCTGGCAAGGATCGTTTCGCTGGCACGAGCCGGCCATTGCGTCAAACACACAATCAGCGCGGTCGTCAAAACGATTGAGGCTCGGATTTTCTTCGCCATCCTCATCCTGCTTTTGCCTGCCTTGTTTCCCGTGCGAAACACCTAACGAACTTCTGGAGCATCGAGAAGTTCCCTACTATTGTTATCGGATATCCGCCTATCTCGTCTATAGAAAAAGAGCCACTCACTGGATGGTTAATTTTAACTTCGATGTGCTAGCCCCAGAATCAAAGGGGATTGGACCGTTCGCCCTCGCGGGTGTGCTATTTTCGTAAACACTTGCCCGCGTCTGAGGGTCGATTATCCGCGGCCTTTGGGCGGAGCGGCCTCCGCCACCGCAGCCGGCGCTGCTGCTGCGGAATTCTTAGACGGCAGTCCAAGGGCAGCGCGCAACTCGATTTCGAGCTTATCGCGGACCGCAGGATTCTCTTTCATATAGGTGCGGGCGTTTTCCCTTCCCTGCCCGATCCGCTCTCCCTTATAGGAGTACCAGGCTCCGCTCTTTTCAAGAATATTTTTGTCCGCGGCCATGTCTAGCAGCTCGCCCTCTTTGGAGATGCCCTCGCCGTAGAGAATATCGAACTCAGCCTCGCGGAATGGCGCAGCCACTTTGTTCTTGACCACCTTGGCGCGGGTGCGGTTGCCGACGACCTTCTCGCCCTCTTTAATCGCTGCTATGCGGCGGACATCGATGCGAACTGAGGAATAGAATTTCAGTGCGCGGCCTCCGGTAGTTGTCTCCGGATTGCCGAACATGACGCCAATTTTCTCGCGGATTTGATTGATAAAGATCAGACAGGTGTTTGACTTGAATACGATGCCGGTCAGTTTGCGCAGCGCCTGGGACATCAGCCGCGCCTGCAAGCCCATGTGCGAATCGCCCATTTCGCCGTCCAACTCAGCCTTGGGCACCAGTGCCGCCACCGAATCCACCACGACCACATCCATGCCGCCGGAACGGACCATCGCTTCGGCAATCTCCAGCGCTTGCTCGCCGTAATCCGGCTGCGAGACATACAGATTGTCCACATCCACGCCCAGCTTCTTTGCGTACCCGGGGTCGAGCGCATGCTCGGCATCCACGAAGGCGGCCATTCCGTTCAGCTTCTGGGCCTCTGCAACAATTTGCAGCGCGAGAGTAGTCTTGCCGCTCGCTTCCGGGCCAAATATCTCCACCACGCGACCGCGCGGCACTCCACCAACGCCCAGCGCCGCATCCAACGCGATGGAGCCGCTGGAAATTACCATAACCGGCACGACATCTTTCGCCCCCAGCCGGATGACCGATCCTTTGCCAAACTGTTTATCAATCTGCGCCAGCGCCAAATCCACTGCTCGCATTTTTTCCGACTGTTTCTCTGCCGGTTTCTCGGCCATGTTTCCCCCTGAGGACAATTCAAAGAATGGGTGCTGATCGTAAGTTCAAGCGCGAACGGGCATTATATATCATCGGACCAGCAAATCAATCTGAAAAATAACACGAATGAAAAGCGAATCTATTGGAAGGGGTCAGGGAGCCACAACGGGCTATCCTACCCAGGCGAGAAAGTTCTTGAGAAGTGTGTTGCCGGTGGGAGTGAGGATGGACTCAGGATGGAACTGCACGCCCTCGATAGGCAGCGAGCGGTGGCGCATGCCCATGACGATGCCGTCGGGAGTGGATGCGGATACCTCCAGTACCTTGGGCATCGTGGAGGGCTCCACCACAAGGGAATGATATCGGCCCGCATCGAATGGGTTGGGAAGGCCGTGGAAGAGCGTCTTGCCGTCATGTTGGATCTTCGTGGCCTTGCCATGAACCAGCGAAGGCGCCGCGACCACGCGCCCGCCGAAGACCATGCCCATGGCCTGATGCCCGAGACAGACACCGAGCATCGGCAGTTTGCCCGCGAAATGGCGGATGGACTCCACCAGAATGCCAGCATCCTCTGGCCGGCCCGGTCCTGGCGAGAGAACCAATGCCTGAGGTCGCAGGGCCGCAATCTGCTCCACAGTCACCTGATCATTGCGGCGAACTTCCAGCGTGGCGCCCAGTTCGCCCAGCATCTGAACCAGGTTATACGTGAAGGAATCGTAGTTATCGAGAACGAGGATCATTTTCGATTGCGTCTCCGCCTGGTAGCCGCCCCGGCTGCTTGCTGTTCGGCAATGTCGATTGCCGCCAACATGGCCTGGCCTTTATTCATAGTCTCTTCGTATTCATTCTCTGGCACCGAGTCGGCCACGATGCCCGCGCCAACCTGCACGCTGGCTTTTCCGTTGCGCACCACAATCGAGCGGATGGCGATGCAGGAGTCGAGATTCCCCGTCAGGTCATAATACAAGACCGTCCCGGCGTAGATACCGCGCCGCGTGGGTTCCAGCTCCGAAATAATCTGCATGGCGCGAACCTTCGGCGCGCCGGTTACCGTGCCGGCGGGAAAGCAGGCCAGCAGCGCGTCCCAGGCATCCAGTTCCGGACGAAGTTTTCCTTCAATGCTCGACACCAGATGCATCACATGGGAATAGCGTTCAATGAACTTCAGACGCGCCGGTTTCACCGTGCCGTAGCGGGCGACACGGCCAACGTCATTGCGGCCCAGGTCCACCAGCATGGTGTGCTCGGCCAGTTCCTTCTCGTCGGCCAGCAGTTCGCGCTCCAGCGCGGCGTCTTGTTCGGGCGTGGCGCCACGGCGGCGAGTGCCGGCAATGGGCCGGTACTCAATATCTTCACCAGTCACTTTCACCAGCATCTCCGGAGAGGAGCCCAGCACACAGTCCTTTCCTAACTGCATATAGAAAAGGTAAGGGGCGGGATTCACGCGTCGCAACGCTCGATAGATCTCAAAGGGATGCGATTGGATGGCAACTTCCAACCGCTGCGACAGAACCACCTGAAATATGTCCCCAGCCCGGATGTACTCCTTGGCCCGGACGACAGCATTCAGGAACTTCTGCCGCGAAGTATTGGAGCGCACCGTCAGGCTGCGCCGCTTCGCGGTTGTCGCTTTAGCTGATGTGTCCGCCGAAGGCACCGCTGGCGATTCCAGCGCCTTTACTACTCTGGCGATATCCGCTTGCGCGTCCTCATAGGCCGCATCAATCTGCTTCTTCGTTGAGCCGTCAGGAAGAAAAGCGTTGCGCACGATCCAAATCTGGTGCTTCACATGATCGAAGATCAGCAAGGTTGAAAACAACATCAGCACGGCATCCGGCATGGGTGTTTCACTGCCAGTCACACGCACACGCGCAGGAAGTTTTACGGGCTCCTGAAGACTAATCAGGTCGTAACCCATGTACCCGACCGCTCCCGCAACCAATGGAGGTAATCCCTCAATGCGAGCCGGGCGGAACCGGGAAAACAGGCGTCGGGCAAATGAAAGGAAATCACCGGTCTCTTCCCTCCGCTGACCATCCTCCCAAATTTCTAGATGGCCACTGCCGCTGGTAGAACTATTCTTCTTTGAATTAGTTGAGTCGCTTTCATTTAACCAAAACTTTAAGATGAGCAAGGGTGCCGCATGGCGGGACGCGCTCGCGGTCTGGCCCGCCCCAAGGAAAGTATAGCGGGCAATGTTCTCGCCACCCTCGACGCTCTCGAATAGGAACGAGTAATTGCCGTCCTTGAGTGTACCGGAACGATTCCTGCTGGAGGTCGGCGCCTTCGCTTCCGAATGGGTCAGCTTCCAATACGCGGAGACGGGTGTCAGCAGATCACCTGACACCGTGGTCCAGACGGGCACCCAGTTAGCCTGCCGGGCAAGCTGGCAAAATGTTTTCAGGTCTGAGGTAATGGGCATCGCGATTGGCGGAATCTATTTCAATCCGAGTTGATGTAAGGTTGCTACTTATTCTGTTGCTGACGCATGCGATCGAGTTCTTCCGCCGCGGTCCGCCGCATTCTGGCCAACGGTGCTTCGAGGCCAGTCCAATATTCAAACTGCCGCGCAGCCTGCGCCAGATACATTTCAATACCGGAGATGGTCTGGCACCCCTTCGCCCGAGCCATGCGCAGCAGTTTGGTATCATGCGGATTGTAAATCAAATCAAAAACAGTTTCGGCGCAAATCTGAACCGGCGTCAGCGGCGACTCATCGCGCTGCGGCCACATGCCGACGGAGGTAGCCTGAATCAACAGGTCCGCCTTGGCATCGCCTAAATCTTTCAGAGCGATCTCCCCACAACGAAACTCTTTGGCAAGCTTGCCTACGTTCAGCGGATTGCGGCCAGCGATTAGAATACGACGGCAACCTAGACTTCGTAAGCCAACGATTGCGGCGCGGGCAGCCCCGCCATTGCCCAGCACGATGGCCGAGAAATCAGCTGGCAATTTCTGCTTCTCGGTTAATTCGTAGCGCACCTTCAGCGGCTCAATGATCCCCGCCACATCACTATTGATGGCCTCCCACTTACCGCGGCGAACTCGAACCGTATTGGCCGCGCCGACGGCTTGGACCACTTTATCCGGACTATCAATGTAGCGCAGTATGGCTTGCTTATGCGGTAGCGTGATGCTGAAACCCGCCAGCGGATAGTCGAGAGCCGCTTGGCGAAATTCACGCACATCATCGGACTGCAACGGCAGGTATACCGCGTCGAGACCCAGCGCACTGATGGAGGTATTATGCACCGCAGTGCCGATGGAATGCTTCACCGGATTGCCGAGCACGCCATAGAGTTTCGTTTTACTGCTCAACTTGTCCGCGCGATATCGCCGCCGCAACAGCTCCGCGTCCACCTGACCGGGTGCCGCAACGAAAGATTCCTCCGCTGCGGGAGGTGCCGCGTAGATAAACGCACTGCCGCGCGAAAGAGCCAGGACACGACTCGGGATGCCCGCATCGCCCATGCAGAACCCTACCCACTGGGCGTCATTCACCTTTGCTTGTTCCTGCAATTCATTCAGGAGGCGCACGACATCGCTCTGGCCCTTGGCCGTGGGAACGATCTTATATATGTTGGCTGGTATCTTGCGCAGTCTGCTGACCACTGGGCCGAGCGGAGGAGTCTTCTTGAAGTCATGAAAGGAGAGGATGACGGCGGCCTTTTTTCGCAATGCTTCCAGCAAGTCCCCTGCCGTGCTTGATTGGGCCGCCTCGGCGCTTTCAATCTCCACATCAATCAGGCGGCAGCCCGCCTCGGCGGCGCTGATCAGCAGCCGGAGTTGCTCGTCCACTGTTCCGGAGAACCTGCCGCCATTGGGTTCGCGCCGGCAGGTGGCCTGGAGAATCGCTCCAGGCGAGGACGCAATTAGGTTGGCGATCTGCGGAATCGCATCGGAGGGCCGCGTGAGCCAGTCGAGGCGCAACTCCACGAAGGGACTGTGCGCCAGCGCGCGACGTGCGCACACCATCAACTCATTGATGGTCGTGCCGGTCGCCGCAATGCATATCTTGGGAAAATTTACTGACCGCGTGCGGACACGCTTAGTTGTTCCAGATTTCATTATCTTACCATCATACGGAAGGGTGCCCCCGGTGTCGAGGAATCCTTGCGGCAACGCGACGAATTCAGTTGCCCAAATTGCCCAAATTGTCCAAATTTGCGGTTCTGCACAACGTGCACACTTTCACGGAATTTTCCAAATATGTCGCTTCCCGCTGATTTTCCCGCACCCTCCCCCGCGGGACGCCCGGCCTGGTCTCGGACTGGCCCCGGAATGGCCCGGACTGGTATGCTGGGTGGAAGTCATCTGAATAATCGCGGAAGGTTCATGTATAAGTCGGACCGAGCAAGAGCAAAGTACGGCATAGGTTTGGCGCTTGCCTTAGGTCTGGCAATTTGCGCGATGGCCGTCGCCGGTCGCGGGCCTTTCCAGAACGGGGGGCAAATTTGGAGCCAGACCCCACCCCCTCCCGGGTCACGACTGGTCCCGCCTCCTCTGCTTCCTCTCGAGGAAGAGGCTCCCCTCGACATGACCACCGACGGGCCCACCACCGACTATGAATTCCTGTTCACACGCCTGGCCCACTACTCGCCGGGATTCCAGTTGAGCAATGACGGCCAGGCCTGGCCCACCGACTATCCCAAAGCCGATCGCCAGTTCCTGCAAGGCCTGCTGCGCTACACCGCGATTCAAGGCCGCAAGCAGGAGCACGTGGTGCGCCCCACCGTGGATGAGCTGTTCGACTTCCCCTTCGTCTATGCGGTCGAGGTTGGCTACATGCAGCTCTCCGACGACGAGGCCCAGCGCCTGCGCCAATATCTGCTGCGCGGCGGGTTCATGATGGCCGATGATTTCCACGGCACGCGCGAGTGGGCCAGCTTCGAAGCACAGATGAAGAAGGTCTTCCCGGAATATCAGATCGAGGACATCCCCGTCTCCGACCCCATCTTCCATTGCTTCTTCGACATCACGGAGTTGTTCGAACTGCCCGGCCTGCAATACCTCTACTCCGGACGCATCTATGAGAAGGACGGTCGCGCGCCGCGCTACGCCGCCATCCGCGACTCGACCGGCCGCATCATGGTCATGATCAACCACAATGTCGACATGGGCGACGCCTGGGAGTGGGCCGACCTGCCGCAATACCCCGAGCGCTACACCTCGCAAGCCTACCGCCTCGGCGTGAACTACATCGTCTACGCGATGACCCATTGAAGACTCATACGCGTGACAGTGCCGCGCGCGTGAGCAAGCGGGCCCATGGAACCCAACGCCCCGGACGCGAAGGTTTGAATTTCGTGATGATGCGAAGCTTTGGATTTCATGATGGCGCAACACTCGGGCGTGGGAAAAAGCAGCGGCGACCGGGACAGGGTATTTCCATCGGCCCGCTTGCTCACGCGCGCGGCACTGTCACGGACCCCGCTTGCTGACGCGCGCGGCTCTGTGACGCGTTTACGGTGCCGCGTATGCGGATTTTCCTTTGCCATTTCCCTGAATCGCATATAATCAACCCCGAAGCTCGCACCCGTAACCACTGGTAACGCTGATGGACACTGCTCCCGACAACTCGCCCGGCTTATCCGGCGCTCCGCACGGAGACCCCGACGGCGCGCAAGAATGGCAACAACTGCGCGGCAGCGTGCGCCACCAGACCGTCGGGATGCTCGGCGAAATCTTCGCGCTGCTGCGCATCCTGCTGCAGGACGCCATCATCCTGGTCGTCGGCTTCGCCGTCGAGTTCGCCTTCGAGCGCTGGCTGCACACCGAGCAACCCTTCTTCCGCTTCGCCATCAACATTTCCTCCGCCATGTTCCTGCTGCTCTACGGCGTGATGGTAACGGTGCATGTGGTCCACTACGTGCAAGAGCAGTTCGGAACTGTAGCCGCCAACATCACCGGCAACTGGATTCCCTGGGGACTGGCCGCCGCTGGCGTCATCGCCGCCGTCATCGCCATGAACAGACCCGGCGTGCATAGTGATGCCGTGGGTGCTCCATCGCAAAGAATCAGCCGACTGACCATCACGTTGCCGCCCGGCGACCGTCTGGCTCAGATGGAGTATCCCGCGCTGGCCATTTCCTCGGACGGTAGGAACCTTGTTTATGCGGCCATTCATGATGGTGTGCAGCAGCTTTATCTGCGCCCGCTCGACAGTCTGGAGGCTAGGGTGTTATCCGGCACAGAAGGCGGGAATACTCCATTTTTCTCGCCCGACAACCAATGGATCGGATTCTCTGCGCACGGCACATTAAAAAAACTCTCTCTCGGGAGGTTCTCCCGTGATGCTCGGGGAGGGAGCGTCAGGTGTAGCGTACGGTGCAACCTGGGGGACAACGGGAACAATAGTTGTCCAGATAGCCACTGCGGGCGACATGCAGTCGTTTCCGGCTGGAGGCGGGCAAGCCAGTCCGCTGCAAACTCTGGATTCGCAAAAAGGGGAACTGAGCGCGCGCTGGCCAGTTTTTCTCCCTGGCGGCAATGCAATCTTATTTACCGCAGGAGCAAGTACGGGCAATTGGACTAACCCTCAGGCCGCGCTTTATAGACTTGATAATGGACAACGAAAGGACCTTGCGGGCGGAGCCACGCAACCGCGCTACGCGACGAGCGGCCATCTGATTTACGCGCAGAACGGAAGTTTGACGGCGGTCCGCTTCGATCCGGATGCGGGAGAAATTTCCGGTGCCGCCGCTCCCGTACTTGATGGTGTTCTTCAGTCCTTATCCACTGGAGCGGCACAATATGTCGTTGCCGACAATGGCACCCTAGCCTATATCCCCGGACGATTGCAGGGTGGACAGCACTTGATGGTGTGGGTGGATCGCAAGGGCGTGGAGGAGCCAATACCTGCGCCTGCTCATGCCTATCGCAGCCCACGCATCTCGCCAGATGGCCGCAGCGTGGCGATGGTAGTGGAGGAACTGGGGAATCAAGTCTGGACCTATGACCTGATCCGTCACACGTTGACCCGGCTGACTTTCGAAGGCAGAGGAACCACTGCTGCTTCATGGACGCCAGACGGAAAGAGAATTGTCTATAATTCTGGCGTGCCACTCAGTCTATTCCGGCAATCAGCCGACGGCAGCGGCAAACCGGAAAAACTTGCGGCCGGGAAATACATTCTGTCACCCAGCTCGTTTAGTCCCGATGGTCAAACGCACGCTTTCCAGGAAACCAACCCGAATACAGGGCGTGACCTCTGGATCATGCACATGAAAGATCGCAAGATCGAGCCGTTTTTGGTGACACGATTTGTAGATGCCTCACCGAAGTTTTCACCCGACGGCAAGTGGTTGTCCTATATGTCGGATGAATCCGGCCGGCCCGAGATTTACGTCCAGCCGTACCCCGGTCCCGGCGGAAAGCGACAAGTTTCCACGGATGG